>JACVSB010000221.1 GCA_014534155.1 Thermoleophilia bacterium | reverse complement strand
AGTCCCAGAGCTCCTCCTGGGAGCCCGACTGTTCGGGAAGCGCGCTCGCAACCGCGGCGATCGTCCCGGGCATCAGGGTCTCATGAGGTTCGCAAGGAGCGAGGGCCGAAGCGCCGCGCGCGCCGGGATGTAGTCGCCGAAAACGCCGGCGAGCAACCTCCCCGCCCCCGCTCGCCGCTCGGCGCGTCGCAGGCAGTAGTCGAAGAGCGGCGGGATTGCGAGCGCCGCCTGGATCCCGACGCAAGCGACGTCCTTCGCCGCGAACGCGCGCCGCCGCGCCCCCCAGTAGTCCAGTGGCATCGCATCGCTCCTTCGGAGTGCTTTGAGGACCGCGTCGGCTGCGATCTCGGCGCCCCGGAGCGCCCGGAAGACGCCCTCGCCGGTAAAGGGGTCGGTGAAGCCGGCTGCGTCGCCGACGAGCAGGTACCCGGGGCCAGCGACGTTGCGAACGCGCCGCACGAGCGGCGCGAGCCCGCGAATCGCGGTCGTCCGCTCCGCGCCCGAGACCGCCTCGCGCGCGGCGGGAAGGGCGGCAAGCATCCGCTCGAACAGCACGCCGACCGGCTCTCCGGGCTGCCGCGCGCTCGGCAAGAGCGCCATCCCGACGCTCGTCTCGCCCCCGCCGACGCTCGCGACCCCGCAGTAGCCTTCGCGGCCGACCGCCATGAGGCCGTAGGGCGCCGGCGAGACGTTGCCGAAGCGCGCGACGAGGCCGAGGCGCCGCGGCCAGCGCGACGCTCGCTCCAGCCCGAGCGAGCGCGCGACCGGGGAGCGGAGACCGTCCGCCGCCACCACGAAGCGGCCCCGGAGCGTCTCGCCGCTTCGGAGGCGCACGCCGGCGACACGACCGCGGTCGATCAACGCGCCTGCGACACCGGCCCGCTCCCGGGTGTCTGCCCCTTCGGCACGCGCCCGTGCGAGCAGGAGCGCGTCGAGCGCCCGTCGCGGAATTCCGAGCCCGCGCTCGCCGTCCCGGTAGCGGAGCGTGAAGGACGCCCCTTCGCTGACGATCCTCATTCCACGCTGCCACGCGCCGCGCGGCGCCGCGTCCCGCAGCACTCCCAGCGCGTCGAGCGCCCGAACGGCTCCCGGAGACAGAAAGTCGGCGCACGCCTTCTCGCGTGGGAAGACGGCGCGGTCGAGCACGAGCACGTCGCGGCCGGCGCGCGCGAGGCGCGCCGCAGTCGCGGCGCCCGCGGGCCCACCGCCGACGACGAGGACCTCCGCGTCCGTCACGGCGCCTTCGCCGCGATCGCGACCCGGTAGCCGAGGGCCCCGCGCAGGCGCCCCGGGCGCAGCCCCGCCGCGACCACGAGCTGGAGCAGCTCGCCACGCGTGTACGCGCGCCGGGCCGACAGCACGGCGTCGTGGCGGGTGATCGGGTTTCGGGTCAGGAAGAGCGCGGCGCAGTGCGCGCCGGCGAGGCCGAGCGGCGTCCGTACGAGATCGTTGACGACGACGCCGCGGCGGGACACCCGCGCGAGCTCGCGCAGGGCACGGACGGCGTCATCAGGCTCGAAGTGGTGTAGGACGAGCGAGCACATCGCCACGTCGACGCTCGCGTCGGCGAGGTGGAGCCCGAGGATGTCGCCCACTCGGACGTCGACCTCGCCGCTGACGCGCCGCGCCGCAAGCGCCGCGATCGTCGGGGACGCGTCGACTGCAATGACGCGCGGCACGAGTCCGCGGCGCCTCGCCCAGCGCCCGGCCGCGGCCGCGACGTCGCCGCCGCCGCACGCCGCGTCGAGGAGCGTGACGCCGCTTCCAGCGGGAACGTCCGCCAGGAGATCCGAGAGCGCGCGCAGCGTGAGCGACGTCCCCAGGAAGAGCCGGTTGATGCGCGCCAGATCGTCGAGTGCCTGCGCTACGAGCACGGGGTCCGCCCCGCGAGCGTCGAGGCGTTCGGCGACACCGACGACGCGCGAGGGCGAGACGAGGGCCACGCCCTTATCCTCTCCTGCGGTGCAACACGAAACCATCTGGACGCCTCGAGCCCGTCGAGCTCGACGCCGAGAATCGGCTGCGACCGACGCCGGGCGCTACGTCGCGCCGCCGACGACACGGCCACACGTTCGGTCGAACGTCGTCTCGCCGACGCCTATGAACAGAACTGACCGCGGATGGCACCGACGACGGACGGTGACGTGACGATGCTGAACGAGCAGCTTTCGCCGGGGGCCGTCCCGAGCGTGCACGTCCCTGGATTGACGCTGAAGTTGCCGTTGTAGCCGAGCGCTTCGTAGCCATTCAGCGTCAATGCTTCCTCCCCCGTGTTCCTCAGGGTCACCGTCTCTTCAGCCGTCGTGCCGACCGCGACCATTCCGAGCGGGATCACTCGCGGCGCGAGCGTCAGGTCTGACGGGCTGGCGAACGTCCCCGGGGCTGTCACGAGGGACGCTGCGATGATGCTTGGGAAGGTAAGGCGCCTCATTGAGCCCCGCCGGATCTGGAGCCTCCTGGAAGTCATGCGGGAAAGGCACAAAGTCTCCTGCGAGACGGCGCCTCTCGGTCAAGCGACGGCTCGGAAGTGGCCGCGACCCGTCTTGGCCGGATCGCATGCGTCCCCAACCCCCCCGGGCACGCCTACGGATGGCGACCCGACTCCTCGCGCTGGGTGCGTCTCGACGGCGCGGGCTGGCGTTTCGCACGCAACGGGCACCCCGGCAGGCCCCAGAATCGAAAAGCCCCCTGAAGCGGGGCTTTTCCCTCATCGGGGCGCCCGGATTTGAACCGGGGACCTCCAGTCCCCCAGGCTAGTCCGGCGCTCTGGCGGGCGATGGCGAGAGGTGCGTGAAGTGGCGCCGAGCAGGCGTTTCGTAGGGTCGACGCTGCGCGAACGCGCATGGCCTCGTCAGCCTCGCCTCGTCAGCCGGTCTTCGAGCGTTTGGGCACTGATCGGGCACCGTCGGAGCGCGGCAGACGAGGATATGCGCGCTACTCGCTGGGTAGCGCATGTGCGAGATTTTACAAGCGAGAGCCGACGCAGTACTGTTGTCCTCGAGGGCGCGGCGTATGGCGAGTGCACCGCGACCCAAGGAGCGCGCTT
>JACVSB010000386.1 GCA_014534155.1 Thermoleophilia bacterium | reverse complement strand
GCAATCCGCGTCCCGTTCATCGTCCGCTACGACCGTCTCGGCCGTGGCGGGCGGGCCGAGGACCGGCTCGTCACGAACGCCGACGTCGCACCCACCCTCGCCGCTCTCGCGGGCGTGCCTCGCCCGCGAAGCGAGGGCCGCGACCTCCGCCCCCTCCTCGCGGGGAGGCAGGCGCGCTGGCGCACGAGCGTCCTTCTCGAGAACCAGGGAGGCCTGTGGGCAAACGACGCGATGCCCTCGTACTGTGGCGTCCGCTCGGACGCGGGGAAGTACGTCCTCTACGACTCGGACGAGGAGGAGCTCTACGACCTCGCGGACGACCCGTACGAGCTGGAGAACAGGGTCGCCGACCGCGACTACCGTGCCGACCGCCGCCTCGGTCTCGCGACGGTGCGCCGCCTCTGCTTCCCCACGCCGCCCGGGTACCAGCCGGCGAAGCTCTGCTCCCTCCGGGGCTCGGCCAGGCCGACGACGATTGCCGGCACTCGCCGCGCCGACTACGTCTGCTCGCGGAGCCTCCGTGACCGGATCTACACGGCCGGCGGCGCCGACACCGTCTACGCCGCGGCCGCGAGCGTCTCCGATCTCGCGCGCGCGACGTTCACGCCGGGAGCGCCGTGGGCGAAGGGCGGGCGAGTCGCGACCGGGAGCGGGAACGACCGGGTGCTGGCCCGTAACGGCCGGAACGACGCCGTCGACTGCGGCGCGGGGTCCGACGTTCTCGTCGCCGACCGCTTCGACGCTCACAACGGGTGCGAGGTGGTCCGCTTTCCTTTCCGCCGGTAGCGAGGCAGAGGAGCGGGCGCGGGAACGGTAGAATGACGGGCGCGCGAGCAGCGTCGGCAAGGAGACCGAACGCTCCTGGCGCCGAGGGCGGTTAGCTCAGTTGGGAGAGCACCAGCTCGACAAGCTGGGGGTCACTGGTTCGAGCCCAGTACCGCCCACCATTGAAAAGCCCTGCTAGTGCGGGGCTTTTTCGTTTCTCGGGCGTGACCTCGTGGGGCGCCTCGGGGCCGTGTGGCTCCAAAATGGCTCCTCGGTCGGCGGATGCGGCCGAGGACGGGCTTCGCCCGGGGCGCCG
>JACVSB010000396.1 GCA_014534155.1 Thermoleophilia bacterium | reverse complement strand
CGTCTCGGGGAAGCTCCGCTTGGAGCGCGAGCCCGTGGACTTGCGCGGCGTC
This sequence comes from Thermoleophilia bacterium, assembly GCA_014534155.1. The sequence continues at coordinate 966 of JACVSB010000396.1, read as the reverse complement.
GTCGCGTCGGCCGTCGAGACGGTGAGGGCCGACGCCTCGGCGCGCGACATCCGGGTCGAGGTCGAGACGCCGGGCGGCGCGGTCGTCGTGCAGGGCTCGCCCGTCCGCCTCCAGCAGATCGTCTGGAACCTGCTCGCCAACGCCGTCAAGTTCACGCCCGACGGCGGGCTCGTGCGGGCGCGCGTCCACCGGGCGCGCGGCGAGGCACGCGTCGAGGTCTCCGACACGGGCGTCGGCATCCGCCCCGACTTCCTCCCGCACGTCTTCGACCGCTTCCGGCAGGCCGACGGGACGACGACGCGGCAGTTCGGCGGCCTCGGGCTCGGGCTGGCAATCGTGCGCGCGCTCGCCGAGCTGCACGGCGGCTGGGTGCGGGCCGAGTCCGAGGGCGAGGGGCGCGGCTCGCGCTTCACCGTCGCCGTGCCGTGCGCCGTCGAGGGCGAGGTCGGGGGCGAGGAGCCGGAGGAGGCGGCGGCCCCGAGCGAGGGCCTGCCCGTCCTCCTCGTCGAGGATTCGAGCGAGACGCTGGAGCTGCTCCGGATGCTCTTCTCGCGCAAGGGCTACGAGGTGATGGGCGCCAGCTCGGCGGCCGAGGCGCTCGACCGCGCGGGCCAGCGGCGGCCCTCGCTCATCATCTCGGACATCAGCATGCCGGACGTTGACGGCTACGAGCTGCTCGCGCGGCTCCGCCGGCTGCCCGGCCTCGAAGGCGTCCCCGCCATCGCGCTCACCGGCCACGCGATGGACGAGGACCGCGACCGCGCCCTCGCCGCCGGCTTCTCCGTCCACGTCGCCAAGCCCGTAGACCCCGAAGAACTCTTCCGCATCGTCCGCCACCTCACAACCTAAAAACAGTCAAGAGTCTCAAGTCTCAAGTCTGGAGTCAGAAGCAATCGCCTTTGACTCCAGACTTGAGACTTGAGACTCTTGACTGATTTGGCGGGGCGTAATATCTTCGCCGCCACT
>JACVSB010000113.1 GCA_014534155.1 Thermoleophilia bacterium | reverse complement strand
GTCGTATCGGCGAACTCGCGCAGATGGAAGAGGTACGCCTGCCACTCGTCGAGCCGCTCGCGGAACTCGGGTGCGCGTTCCTCGACGAGCGAGGCGATTTCGAGAAGGCTGTAGCGCGGCGACGCGGACGGCCGGGTCGGGCCCGGTCCCGCCGCTGGCACGTCCGTGGCCGGGGCCGCGACCAGAACGTCCAGCGCGGCCAAAGCCGGCTTCTCCTGCGGCCCGCGGACGCCGTTCGCTTCACGCTTCTCGCCCGGGGCGTTTTCCGCTCCGACGTTCAGCGCCTGCGCCCGGCGCCTGAGCGCCGCCTCTCCGGCCTCGCTCTCGCGCTTCCGCACGTTCAACGCCTCCTCGCCTGCCCGGGCCGCGGCGACCTCCCGCGCGCGTCCAAACGCCTCGCGCTCGCGGCGCAGCCGCTCCTCCGCCCGAGCGACGGCGGCCGCCCGCTCGTTCAGTTCGCGCTCTCGCACCTGCGCTTGCCTGCGGTCGCGTTCGATGCCTTCCTGCGTCTGCGCGAGGGCCTCCTCGCGTGCGGCGAGATCGCGCTCGAGCGCGTCCAGGGCCTGAAGGCGGCCGGCGAGCGACTCCTCCTGCTCGGTCAGGTGGGCTCGGGCCGACGTCAGCTCGCGCTCAACGGCTTCCACCCGGGAGGCGGCCAACTCGCGCTCATTCGCAGCCACCTCCCGTTCCCCGCGCAGAGCGAGCTCCATCCGGGCGACTGCCCGCTCCCGCTCGTCGATCTCGCGGCCGCGGGCGTCAAGCGTTGTCTCCTTCTCGACGAGAGCACCCTCTTGCGCCGAGAGACGGGCCTTCGCGGAGGCGAGCTCCCGCGTTCCGGCTTCCGCGCGCGCTGCAGCCAGCTCGCGCTCGCGGGCGAGCGCTTCCCGCTCGCGGCTCAGAGCCTCCTCCGCCCGCGCGAGCGCCGCCTCGCTGCCTCCCGCAGCAGCTTCTCGCGCCGCCAATGCGTCCGCCTGCCGGCTCGCGTCCTCCTCGCGGCGGTCGAGCTCGCGCTCGGCCTCCTCGACGCTCCTGGCAGCGACCTCGCGCTCGCGCGCGAAGGCCTCCCGCGCGTCACGAAGATCGTCTTCGGCGCGAGTGAGCGCGGCCTCCCGCTCGCCCGCGGCTCGCTCGCGCGCCGCGAGAGCTCGTGCGCGCTCGGCGAGATCGCCGCTGGCCAGCGCGAGCTCCCGGCCGGCCGCGTCCGCCCGGGCGGCAGCCCGCTCCGCCTCGTGGTCCAGCGCTTCTCGCTCGCCCCGCAGACGCTCGTCGACCGCCGCGAGCGCCGCCTCGCGCTCATCGAGCCCGTGCTCGCGCGCCGCGAGGGCCGCCTCGCGATCGGCGAGCGCGCGCTTCGCCTCCTTTACAGCGGCAGCGGCGAGCTCCTGCTCGCGCGCGAGCGCCTCGCGCCCCGAGCGCACGGCGTCTGCACTCCGGGCGAGCGTCGCCTCACGCTCCTTCGCGCGAGCGGCTCGCCCTGCCCGCAGGAACTCCAGGCGCCTGCGCCGGACGGCCAGGGCGTCTTCCTCGAAGCGCAGCCGCCGCTCCTCCTCCGAGAGGATCGCCCGATCGGCGGCGAGCTCCCGCTCGTGCTCCTCGGCCGCGGCGGCGGCCCGCTCCTGCGCGCTCGCGAGCGCCTGCTGTTCGCGGCGGAGCCGATCGTGAGCCGCCGAAAGCGCCGCCTCCCGCTCGCCGAGCTCGTGGTCGCGCGCACGGAGCGCCTCTTCCCGGACCATCAGGTCGGCCACCCGCTCGCGCGCGCGGGCCTTGGCGGTCGCAAGTTCGCGCTCGGTCTCCTCGGCGGCAGCGGCCGCTTTCCGTTGCTCGCGTGCGAAGGCCGCGCGCTCGGCGCCCAAGGCCTCGTGCGCCTTCCCGATCGCGAGCTCGCGCTCCTTGGCACGTGCCGCTCGCCCTGCGCGCAGGGCGGCGAGGCGCCGGCGCCGGAGGGCGAGCGCGCCGTGTTCGACGCGGAGCGCGTGTTGGGCCTCGGCGACCGCGGCCTTGGCTGCGGCGAGCTCGCGCTCGCGCACGGCCACCCGGCCGACGCTCTCCCCTAGCCGTTGCTGGAGCTCGTGGTGCTCTCGCAGGGCTCCGTCGTGGTCGCGCTTGCGCTCCTCCACGAGGTCGGCATGGGCCCGTTTGAGCCGTGCGTACTCGTTGCGCAGCCGCTCTCCCTCCTCGAGAGACAGCACCTTCGCGCGTAGCGCGCGCATCCGGGCTTCCCTTGCCTCCAGCGCGCGCTCCGCCTCGGCAAGCCGACGCTCTTCGCGCTCGACCGCCGCGCGCCGCGCCTGCAGGTCGAGGTCGTCATCGGCCGTGCCGTTGATCGCGCCCGGGTTTCCAGGGCCGTCGACGTGCGGTCCACTTCCGCCGGCCGGCTCCCTACTTCGCTCCTTCAACTCGCGAGCGCGCTCCTTGGCGGCGTGATGTCGCCGGATCCGCGCGCTCAGTACTCTCGCTCCCTCGGGGTCCATGTGTGCGGGCTGTCCGATGGCGCCGGCCCGTGCGGCGTCGGTGCTCATCCCAGCTTGATGCGCGAGGGATGGGGTCATACCCTCCAATTGGCTAGGTCGGCGGTCGCCGGGGCTGGTCCCGCCGGCCCCGTCCGAGCGGCTGGAGGGGCGCGTGACCGCCGCCAGCCGGCGGAGCTTCCGCGCGGCGAGGAGTGCCCCTCCGGCGACCGTGAGCGCGATCACGAGGTACCACCGCAGCCCGGAGACGCTTCCGAAGCGATGGGCGTTCCGAGCTGCGAAGTATTGGGGTCGCCGACGATCAAGGACGAGAGCTACCGACCTGGGACGACCGTTTTGGCTTGGCTTGCCGCGCCGGTGCGTCCTCGCCGCAGGGAGGAATCGTTGTGCTCACATTCTTGGCGGCCTCATGCGATCTCGACTGACCTCGCATTGCGACCACGACACGATCGGGACTACTGCGTCAGATCACGTGACACTACCGTCTCGGAGCCGGGCTTGCAGGCTCGTGTGCTCCTCCGCCGAGCGAACCGATTTCGTCGGCGTGCACGCGGACGCGATCCTGGATCCCGGAGAGGTCCTCACTGTCCTTCCGGGACGATCGCACGCTGCACCTTCACTCGTCGCAGCAGCGCTCGAGCTGTACGAACGGAATGGCCACGTGGCCGGGATCGGGCGGGCGCGGGCCGCGTTGGCGCAGGTCGACCCGCAGAGGTAGCAGGCGCGTGCGAACGCTCGAGCGCGCGAAAAGACGAACGCTTCGGCTCGTAGAGCGCGGCTTCCTCGGACCGCTCATGGCCCTCGTCGCCTTTGTCGTCGAGCGGCGTCTCGTCCGGGCGATGAAGAAGCGTGCCCCGCCGAGCTGAATGCGATGTCGGCGGCGCGAGCTAGCGGTCTCGCCGCAGGAAGTCGATGACCACCCCGGCTGTCAGGACGGTGGCGAGGCTCCCCAAGCTTGCCGGGACCCACGCCGCTACGTCGTCGGCCGTGGCCGTGATCGCTGCGCCGAGCAACGCCGCTCCGGCGCTGATGCCGACCGCGACCCGCTGGCCGGTCCGGCGGATCGTCTCCTCGAGTCGCTCCGTGCCGCGAAAGTCGACCTGAAGCTTCGTTCCGGGTCGGGCGCCAGTGACCCGCTCGACCGCCTCGACGAGCCTGATCAAGCGGACTTTCGCCTTCTGGGCTTCGTACAACATCTGCCGCGGGTTGGCTCCTTCACGAATCCGGCCGGCGAGCGTCTTTAGCACGAAGTTCCCGGCGACCTTGAACGGATCGAGAGTCGGATCAAGCTCGGCCGTCGCGATCTGCATCTGGGCGAACGCCTTCCCCATGAGGGCGAGCGAGGCGGGGAGGACGACGTGGTGTCGAAGGGCGACCTCGGTCACGTCCTGCAGGAGGGCGCCCAGCTGGAGATCCGCGAGAGCGGATCCTCGGTGCCGCACGATCAGGGCCTCGAGGTCACCCGTGAAGGCCTCGAGGTCGACTTCGTCTCCCTGCCCCTCTCCTGCCAGCATGAGGGCGACGTCGCTGAAGAACGCCGCGTCCTCTCGCCAGAACGCCATGAGAAGCAAAAGCAGGAGCTCGCGCGTCTCCGGCTCGACTTCCCCGACCATGCCGAGGTCGAGGAAGTAGATCTTGTCCTCCCACCACATGAGGTTCCCGGGGTGCGGATCGGCGTGGAAGAAGCCTTCGACGAGCACCTGCCGGTAGTACGCCTCGAGGAGCTGACGGGCCGCCTCCTTGCGCGCGCCGTCAGTAGGAGCGGCCCGAATCGGGATTCCTGGTATCTCCTCGAGGACGAGCAGGCGGGAGCTCGAGATCCGCTCGTGCACGCGAGGAACCGCGAGCTGTGAGTAGGGAGCGAGCGCGGCTCGCATCCGGGCGATGTTTCGTGCCTCCTGACGGAAATCCAGCTCGCGGCGAAGGGAGGCCGAGAGGTGCTCGATGATGGCGGGGAGATCGACCATCTGGCGGAATGCCGGACGACCCGCGGCCTTCTCTGCGAAGAGCTCGAGGAGGCCGAGGTCCTGCTGGATGTCGGCCTCGGCTGTCGGCCGCTGAACCTTCACGACCACCTTCTCCCCGTCCGCGAGCGTTGCCCGGTGAACCTGACCGATCGTCCCGGCCGCGAGCGGCGTGGGGTCGATCGTCTCGAACACGTCTTCCCACGGGACGCCCAACTCCTGCTCCATCACCGAGACAACGTCGGATTCGGTCAGGGGCGCGACGTGCTCCTGCAACGTCGACAGCTCCTCGACGACAGCGGGCGGAAGCAGATCGGGCCGCGTGGACAGGATCTGGCCGAGCTTGCAGAAGGTCGGTCCGAGCTCCTCGAGGCTCGCCCGGAATCGCTCCGCCGCGGCAGGCGTCGAAAGCGCGCTTCCGTCGGTGTCCGCGGAGGTGAAGAGCTCCTTCAGCCCGTGCTTTGCGACGACGTAGGTAATCCGGGCGGCTCGTCCGAGAAGGCGCCCCTCGACGTCGGCTGACGTCGCTTCCGGGAGGGAGGTCACCTGTTTCTCCCGAGGAGCCTTCCGACTCGTCGCTTCTCGGGGCGCATGGTGTTGACGATGACGACCGTGCAGCCGGCGTTGTGCGAGACGCGGTTCGGCACGTTGCCGAGCAGGAACTCTTTGCGTCCGCTCATGCCGACGCCGCCGACGACGACGACGTCCGCTTTCTCCTCGTCGGCCGCGGCGCAGATCGCCCTTGACGGATCCGTGTCGACTGCAACTCGCCCACGGCCGCGCGGCCCCGCGAGCCGCTCTGCGAGCGCACCGAGCTCCGCCAGCTCTCGGTCGGTTCCGACTGTCTCCGTGGGCGAGTCCGGAGGAACGACGACCTGGAAGATCACGAGCTCCGCGCGGTAGCGCTCGGCCATCTCGCTCGCCCAGGCGACGGCCCGATCCGCCGTCTCCGAGCGGTCGGTGGCGGCGAGGATCCGCTTGACCGGAGAGGTCACGGCTTTCACCCGCGTGAGACCGCCTTCGTCTCGAACGCGACCGCCGCCGGATTCAGGGCTGCCACGCGCGCCTGCGGCAGTGCAGCGCATCCGAGCCACGCGACCTGCGGTCGCGACGCCAGGACCCCGATCCCGCCGACGAGAACCGCGAGACCGTCCATCGTGACCGCCCAGCCTGGGCCGACCAAGGCAGCGAGGCCCGCCGTGACGAGCCCTCCGAGGGGGAGCATCCCCACGAACGCCGCCGCCCGGATCGCCATCACCCGCGCGCGCAGCTTCTCGGGGCTGGCGGCCTGGAGGACCACCGTCGACCAGCCCGATGAAGACGACGCCCGAAACCCGCCGACGAGAGCCAATGCGAGCGGTGCCCTGAATCGACTCCTCGCCGACTAGCGGAACACAACCAGGCGCGTCGGCGACGCACTTACGCCAGACTCCAAGAGCACGAACGCGGACACTCGCGCGCGACCGCGTCGGAACGTCTCTTCCTCCGCGGCTTCGATCGTCACCGTGTAGCTGCGCGTGAGGCCATCGCAGATCGGATTGAAGAAGCCGAAATCGCTGCTGTGATCGCGCTGCACGACGTAGGCGAACGCCTCGAGCACCGTGCCCACACACGTCACCCTGATCTGAGCCTGAACCGTGTCCTCGTCCACGAACGTTGCGAACTTGCCGATCGAGACATCAACCGTGTCCTGCGCCTGCG
>JACVSB010000127.1 GCA_014534155.1 Thermoleophilia bacterium | reverse complement strand
TGACCGCTGCGCGCTCCAGACGTCCCCATCGTCTCGCACGACGCTCGGGGCCAGGCCTGCCTGGCCCAGCAGGTCTCGCAGCCGCTGGATCCGCGGGGCGAGAGCGACGCCGCCCGCCTGCGCGACGAGAGCCCCCCGGCCACGGGACCAGCGGACGTCGAGCGCCTCGAGCTCGAGCGGCGCGGCGGCGAGCGCGACGGCGGCCCGGCCGAGCTCCTCGGGGTCGTCCGTCTCTCCTGTGACGGTCGCCCGCTCCGGCGGCCGGGGATGGAGCCGCACCACGACCTGGCCGATCGCTCCCAGGGTGCCGAAGGAGCCCGCGAAGAGCTTGGCCAGGTCGTAGCCGGCCACGTTCTTGATCACCTTCCCCCCAGACCGGGCGACGGTGCCGTCCGCAAGCGCGACCGTGGCGCCGAGGAGGAGGTCGCGAGGGCCCCCGTACCGGTGGCGGAGCGGCCCCGCGTCGCCGGTAGCAACGACGCCGCCGACCGTCGCCTCCGCCCCGGGAGGGTCGAGCGCCAGCATCTGCCCCGCCTCCGCGAAGGCGTCCTGCGCGTCCTCCAGGCGTACCCCCGCCTCGAGGACCGCGGTCAGGTCGCCGGCGTTGTGCTCGACGATCGCAGCCAGCCCGCGCGTGGAGAGCCAGACGTCCGGCTCGTCGACGGGCGCCGCCCAGCCGAGCTTCGTCCCGGCGCCCCGGATACGGAGGGAGCGCCGAGCCGCCGCCGCCTCCCGCAGCGCGGCCGCCGCCTCTTCGTAGGACGCGGGCGCGATCACAGCCGCTCGGCCACGCCCGCCGCCTCGAGGGGATGCCGGCGGTAGGGGCCGGGCACCTCGCCGCAGAGGCGCGGCGTCGGCATGACCTTGCCCGGATTCGCCCGCTGCGCGGGGTCGAAGGCGCAGCGGAGCTTCTGGAAGGCGGCGAGGTCGGCCTCACCGAACATCGACGGCATGTACCCCTTCTTGTCCACGCCGACGCCGTGCTCGCCCGTGATCGAGCCGCCCGCCTCGACGCACGCCAGCACGATGCGGCCGGCGAGCTCCTCGGCCCGCTCCGCGTCGCCCTCGCGCTCCGGGTCGTAGGCGACGAGCGGGTGCAGGTTCCCGTCGCCGGCGTGGAAGACGTTCGCGACGGGGAAGCCGTACTCGCCGGCGAGCACCTCGATGCGGCGCAGGACCTCCGCGAGCCGGGTGCGCGGGACCACCGAGTCCTGTACGTAGTAGGAGGGGGAGATCCGCCCCATCGCCGCGAACGCGGCCTTGCGCGCGCGCCAGACGGCCGCGCGCTCGGCCTCGTCGCGCGCCACGCGCGTGCCGTGCGCGCCGTTTCGCTCGCAGAGCGCGAGCGCCGCCTCGAGCCGCGCCTCGCACTCGACCGCGGGGCCGTCGAGCTCGACGATGAGGGCGGCCCCCACGTCCGTAGGGTTCCCCGCTGCCGTCGCCTCCTCGGCGGCGCGAAGCGAGAGGCGGTCCATGATCTCGAGCGCGGCGGGCACCGCCCCGGAGGCGACGATGTCCGAGACAGTCTGGCCGGCCGCTTCCACCGTGTCGAAGTAGGTCACGAGGGTCAGCACGTGCTCCGGAACCGGAACGACGCGGAGCGTCACGGCGATCGCGACGCCGAGCGTTCCCTCGGAGCCGACGAACGCGCCCACGAGGTCGTAGCCCGGCCTGTCGAGCTCCTTGCCGCCGAGGTCGACCACGTCGCCGTCCGGGAGGACGACCTGGAGACCGGTCACGTAGTTCGTCGTGAAGCCGTACTTGAAGCAGTGGGCGCCGCCGGAGTTCTCGGCGACGTTGCCGCCCACCGTGCACACGATCTGGCTCGAGGGGTCGGGAGGGAAGAAGTGGGTCGGGGCGACGGCCCGCGACACGGCGAGGTTCGAGACCCCCGGCTCGCAGACAACGCGTGCGTTCGCCACGTCGACGTCGAGGATCCGCCGCATGCGCGAGAGGACGACGAGGACGCCGCGCTCGACGGGGAGCGCGCCGCCGGAGAGTCCGGTGCCCGCGCCGCGCGCGACCCAGGGCACCCCGGCGTCGTGCAGGGCGGAGAGGACGTCCGCGACCTCCGCCGCTGTGCCGGGAAGGCAGACGAGGGCGGGTGTCGCGCGCAGGTGGAGGAGGGCGTCCGACTCGTATGTCCGCCGCTGGTGCGGATGCGTGAGGACGTTGGCGTCTCCGCAGATCCTCCGCAGCGCTCCGGCCAGCCGCTCCTCGCTCACGCCCGCAAGCGTACGTCCCGGTTGACGACGTTCGCCGGGAGGCGGCCCTCGAGGAGGACAGCCGTGAGCGCCTCGACGCAGAGCATCCCCATCGCCTCGCGGGTCTCGGTCGTCGCGCTCCCGAGGTGCGGCGTGAGGACGACGGTCGGGAGCGTGAGCAGGCGCGCCTCGACCTCGGGCTCGCGCTCGAAGACGTCGAGGGCGGCCCCTGCGATCTCGCCCGACTCGAGCGCGCCCGCGAGCGCGCTTTCGTCGAGGAGCGCGCCCCGGGCGGTGTTCACGAGCACGGCGCCGGGCTTCATCGCCGAGAGCTCGGCTGCGCCGATCAGGTGGCGCGTCTCGGGCGTGAGCGGCGCGTGCAGGGAGACCACGTCGCACGCCTCGAGCAGCGTCCCGAGCGAGACCTGCCGCCACGGTCCGTCCTGCCGCGGCCGGCGGGCCGAGTAGACGACGTCCATGCCGAACGCCTGCGCGAGAACGGCGACGGCCGTCCCGATCCGGCCGAGGCCGACGACGCCGAGCGTCCGCCCGGCGAGACCGCTTCCGAGCATGAAGGTGGGACCCCAGCCCCAGGGCTCCCGCGCGCGAACGAGGCGGTCGCCCTCGACGACGCGCCGCACGAGCGCGAGCAGGAGCGCGATCGTGAGCTCGGCAGTCGCACGCGTGAGGACGTCGGGCGTGTTGGCCACGACGATGCCCCGCCGCGTGGCCGCTTCGACGTCGACGTTGTCGACGCCGACCGCGAAGTTCGCGACCACGCGCAGCCGCTCGCCCGCGGCGTCGAGGAGCTCGTCGTCCACCCGCTCGGAGAGAAGCGCGACCAGCCCCTCGGCCCCCGCGACCTCGTCCACGACGCGGAAGCGGCGCGAGAGCTCCGCCTCGACGCGGCCGGGAAGCGGGCGGGGGACGCGCACCGTCGGCGGCAACGCGCCTCCGCGCTTCACGGCGGCGGGACGATCGGAAGTCCCGTCGCCACCGTCCGCTGCCCGTCCACCTCGTACACGACGTCGACCGAGTCGTTCTTGCGGTACGTCCCCGCGATCCCCAGGAAGATGCTCGCCCAGCGCACGAGGCCCAGCCGGCCCTCCCGCGCGAGCGGCTTCGCGAAGACGAGCGAGCGGCCCTCGAGCCGGAAGTCCACGCCGCGTGCCTGGCGGACGCCGTTCACGTAGACCTCGAACGGCTCCCGGACAGCGGGCGGAAGCGGAACCGTCCACGCTTCGACCACGGCAAGGCGCAAGCCTAGACCGACCCGGCGCACCGCGGAACCGGTCACGTGCGTCACGTTCTCGCAGCGCCCCGCGAGGCGCCCCTACAATCGCCGTGGCCCATGCCCCGGAGCCGCGTCCTGCCTGTGCTGCTCGGCCTCTTCGGCCTCGTCGTGCTCGCCTCGCCGCTCACGTTTGGCCTCGCGGGCATCCCGGGCGTGTCGCCGCCCGACGCGATCACGGACTCGGGCGACACGATCAACCGCGTCTACTGGGTCATCTACGCCCTCGCCGCGATCGTCTTCATCGTGGTGGAGGCGACGCTCGTCCTCTTCATCTTCCGCTACCGCCGCCGCCGCCCCGGCGCGGTCGCCGACGCCGAGGGCCCGCAGATCCACGGCAACACCACGGTTGAGGTCCTCTGGACCGTGATCCCGGCCCTCCTCCTCCTCGGCCTGGCGATCTTCACCTTCTCGCAGGTGCCCGACGTGGAGGCGAAGCCGACCGGGGACGAGGACGCGCTCGTCGTGGACGTGACGGCGCACCAGTTCTACTGGCAGTACCGCTACCGCGACAGCGGCGCTCTCTCGTACGACCGCCTCGTCCTCCCGGTCGGGCGCAAGATCTCGCTCGTCCTGCGCTCCGCGGACGTCGACCACAGCTGGTGGGTTCCCGAGCTCACGGGCAAGCGAGACGCGATCCCGGGACGGACGAACGAGCTGCACTTCCGCACGCGCCGCACGGCCTCGCTCGACTCGGGCGTCTGCGGCGAGTTCTGCGGGATCCAGCACGCGCGCATGGTCTTCAGGGTCGACGTCGTCCCCCAGGGCGAGTTCGACTCCTTCATCTCCGACACCACGCCGGACGCCGTCGACCAGATCGCGCTCGGCGAGGAGCAGTGGCGCGCGGCGTGCGCGAAGTGCCACGGCTTCGAAGGGCAGGGGGACATCGGCCCCGCGATCGCGGCCAACAACACGCTCACGAATCTCGAGTCGCTGCGCCAGCTCCTCTACGAAGGGCAGAACCTGGAGGCGAACCCGGGCTACATGCCTCCGGTGGGCAAGGGCTGGACGGACGAGCAGATCCGGACGCTCATCGCCTACGTGAAGTCGAACGACAAGCTCGCCCCGCCGGGCGACGGAGGAGGTCAGAGTGGCGGTTAGCGTTCCGGCCGCGCGGCCGACGTGGAAGCAGGGACCGGTCCTCGCGTGGCTCACGACCGTCGACCACAAGCGGATCGGCGTCCTCTACATCGTGACGGCGTTCGTCTTCTTCCTCCTGGGCGGCGTCATGGCGCTCCTCATGCGCATCCAGCTCATGCAGGCGGAGCTGGACTTCGTCACGAAGGACGCCTACAACGCCCTCTTCACCCTGCACGGGACGACGATGATCTTCCTCTTCGTCGTCCCGGTGCTCGCCGGGTTCGCGAACTACCTCGTCCCGCTCATGATCGGCGCGCGCGACATGGCCTTCCCGCGCCTGAACGCGATGTCGTACTGGTTCTTCCTCGCGGGCGGGCTCGTCCTCATGGGGAGCTTCTTCGTCGACGGCGGCCCGGCGAAGGCGGGCTGGTACGCGTACCCGCCCATCTCCTGGCAGTACCCGACGGTCGGGCAGGACCTGTGGATCCTGGGGATCCACCTGACGACCGTCTCGTCGATCGCGGGCGCAATCAACTTCCTCGTCACGATCCACAACATGCGCACGGCCGGGATGACGTGGATGAGGATCCCGCTCTTCGTCTGGACGATCGAGGCGTACTCCGTGCTCCTCATCCTCGCGCTGCCGACCGTGACGGCCGCCGTCACGCTCCTCCTCTTCGACCGCCAGGCGGGGACCGGCTTCTTCCTCCCGGACGAGGGCGGCAGCGCGGTGCTCTACCAGCACATGTTCTGGTTCTTCGGGCACCCCGAGGTGTACATCATGATCCTGCCCGCCTTCGGGATGATCTCCGAGATCATCCCCGTCTTCTCGCGCAAGCCGATCTTCGGCTACAAGGCGGTGGCGTTCTCGACCATCGGGATCACGTTCTACAGCATGCTCGTCTGGGCGCACCACATGTTCACGGTCGGCCTGCCCACCTGGCTGCAGGGCTTCTTCCTCGTCTCGTCGTTCTCGATCGCGGTGCCGACCGCGATCAAGATCTTCAACTGGACGGCCACGCTCTGGCGTGGGCACCTCAGCTTCCGGACGCCGCTTCTCTTCGCCATCGGCCTCGTCGCCATGTTCACGATCGGCGGCCTCTCCGGGATCCTCGTCGCCGCCTTCCCGATCGACTACCAGGCGCACGACTCCTACTTCATCGTCACGATCTTCAAGCTGCGCGCGCCGGGGATGTCGCTCAACCGGATGC
>JACVSB010000144.1 GCA_014534155.1 Thermoleophilia bacterium | reverse complement strand
GACGCGCGCGCGAACCTCGAGCCTCTCCGCTCCCTCCTCTTCTGGAGCGTTCGCGACGGCGACGAGCGCTCGCGGGTCGAGGGACTCGTCGGCATCGACTAGCCTTGCCGCGATGAGCGCAACGTTCGGGAGCTCCGACGGCGCCCGCCGGCGCGAGTTCCTCTTCACCTCCGAGTCCGTCACCGAAGGCCATCCGGACAAGATCGCGGACCAGGTCTCCGACTCGGTTCTGGACGCGGTCCTCGCCGACGACCCCGCCGGCCGCGTGGCGTGCGAGACGCTCGTCACGACCGGCCTCGTGGTCGTGGCCGGGGAGATCACGACGAAGACCTACGTGGACATCCCGCGCCTCGTGCGAAACCGGATCCGCGAGATCGGCTACGACCGCGCCAAGTACGGGTTCGACGCCGACACGTGCGGCGTCATCGTGGCGATCGACGAGCAGTCGCCGGACATCGCGCAGGGTATCGACGCCTCCTACGAGATCCAGCACGACCCGGGCGACGACGATCCGCTCGACCGGATCGGAGCGGGAGACCAGGGGATGATGTTCGGGTACGCGACGAGGGAGACGGAGGAGCTGATGCCCCTCCCGATCGTGCTCGCGCACCTCATCTGCAAGCGGCTGGCCGAGGTGCGCAAGGCGCAGGTGCTCCCCTACCTGCGGCCCGACGGAAAGGCGCAGGTGACCATCCGCTACGAGGTCGACGAGGACGGCCGCCAGCGCCCCGTCGAGATCGAGCGCGTGCTCGTCTCCACGCAGCACCGCCACGGGCTGGACGAGGACGCGCTGATCAAGCCGGACATCGTCGAGCACGTCCTCCATCCCATCCTGCCGCGCGACCTCTACGACGAGAGCCGTCTGGGCGAGCGCGACTTCGTGTACGTGAACCCGACGGGGAAGTTCGAGATCGGCGGGCCCATGGGCGACACCGGCCTGACGGGGCGCAAGATCATCGTCGACACGTACGGCGGCGCCGCCCGCCACGGCGGAGGCGCCTTCTCGGGCAAGGACCCCACAAAGGTCGACCGCTCGGCGGCCTATGCAGCCCGCTACGTGGCGAAGAACGTCGTCGCCGCCGGCCTCGCCGACCGCTGCGAGGTGCAGGTCGCCTACGCGATCGGCGTCGCCCGCCCCGTCTCCATCTCGGTCGAGTGCTTCGGCACCGAGCACGTCCCCACCGCGACGATCGCGGAGCTCGTGCGCTCGCGCTTCGACCTACGCCCCGGCGCCATCCTGCGGGACCTCGACCTGCGCCGGCCGATCTACGCCAAGACGGCCGCGTACGGGCACTTCGGCCGCGCCGACCACGACTTCACGTGGGAGCGGGTGGACAAGGCGGACGAGCTCCGCGACGCCGCCGGCCTCGCCGAGCGCGTTCCCGCCTAGCGTCCCGGGGAGCCGCCACGGCTTCCGCGAGGACCCGCCCGCGCCCCCCTCGGCTACCCTTGCTGCGATGGGCGTCGTCTCTCCGGAGCGCGAGCGGACAGGGCCGCCGGCCGAGCCGCCCTCCGCCCCGCCGCCTCCCCCGCCACGCGAGCCGAGGAGGCGCGAGGTTCCCTGGACGGCGATCACGATCATCGCGCTCATCCTGGCGATCTTCGTCGGGGTCGACCGGATCCGCGACGCGCTCCCCTCCTTCGACAACCCCTTCGCCTCGAAGACGGTCGACCGCACGCAGCCGCCGCTTCTCGCCTCCATCCAGGACATCGGCGAGTACCGGGCGGCGAGCGGGAACTACCAGGTCGTCGTCGACCTGGAGAAGGACACGAAGCTCCCCTCCGAGCTCCTGGGCGAGCGGACGCTCTTCGTGGCCGCCGGCTCCGTCGACGCCGGCGTCGACCTCTCGGCCCTGCACGAGGACGCGGTCACGGTCTCGGCGGACGGCAAGGGGGCGACGCTCGAGCTGCCAGCCGTCCGCCTCTACGACGCCGAGATCGACCTGGGCCGAAGCTACGTCTACGAGCGCGAGGAGGGCTTGCTCAACCGCCTGGGGAACGTGTTCGGAGGGAGCGAGGAGTACGAGCACGAGGCGCTCCTCGCCGCCGAGCGCGAGCTGAACGAGGCCGCGCGCGCGAACGGCGACCTCGTCCAGGCGGCCGAGCGAAATACCCGCTCCCTGCTCGAGACGCTCGTCCGCTCGCTGGGCTTCGAGCGCGTCGACGTGCGCTTCGCGTCCTAGGCGGCCCGCACGAAGAGGCCGGCGGCGGCCTTGCCGGCGAGCGCA
The DNA here is from genome assembly GCA_014534155.1 of Thermoleophilia bacterium. The sequence goes on along the minus strand of JACVSB010000144.1, from coordinate 2,798 downwards.
CGCTCGCTCCCGTCCTGGCGCACGGTGAAGCGCTCCCGCTCGGGGTCGACCTCGCGCAGCTCGATCTCGGCGCCGGGGACGAGGCCCTCCTCGTAGTACCAGTGCAGGAGCTCCCCGTCGTGCTCGGCGAGGCGCACGATCTCGGCACGCGAGCCCGGCCTCAGGTCGGCAAGCGCGGTGAGCTCGCGGTTCTCGGCCTGCTCGAAGCCGGTGTCGACGGGCCACCCGTGCGGGCAGCGGTCGGGGTTCCCCAGCCGCTCCGCGATCCGCTCGATCATCTCGTCGCTGAAGGTGTCGCCGAGGAGGTCGGCCTGGACGTGCGACTCGGCCGGCGTGTAGCCCATGAAGTCGGTCAGCAGGCGCTCGATGATCCGGTGGCGGCGGACGACGCGCTCGGCGACCTCGCGGCCCCTGGGCGTGAGGATCGCCTCCTTCTGCTCGCCGCGCTCGACGAGCCCCTCGGTTTCCAGGCGCTTCAGCATCTCGCCGGCGGATGCGCGGGAGACGCCGAGCATGTCGGCCACCCGGACGGCGAGGGTCGGCGCGCCCTTCGTCTGCGGCCGGTACTCCCCTACGGGGAAGGCGAGGAAGTAGATGGTCTCGATGTAGTCCTCGATCGAGTGTCCCTGGGCCATGCGACGATTCTAGAGTGAGCGCCCGGTACGCCTCCGTCGTCCCGCTCGTCTCCTCGCGCGCGCTCGCCAGGCCCTTCACGTACCTCGCGGACGGGCTGGAGAAGGGCGCGATCGTCTCCGTGCCCTTCGGCCGCGCGCGCCGGCGCGGCGTCGTCGTCGGCCTCGCCGACGAGGCCCCGCCGGACGTGAGGCCGGCGCCCGTCGAGGCCGTGCTGGGCGCGGTGCCCGCTGCGCTCGTCGACCTCGCGCTCTGGATCGCCGACTACTACGGCTCCACGCCGGCGCGGGCGCTTGCGCTCGTCGCCCCGGCGACGCGCGCGAGGAGGGAGGGAGCCCGCCGGCGCGCGCGCGCCGGCGAGCCCCCGGGCGAGGAGCGCCCGGGCGAGCTCTCCCGCGAGCAGGAGCGCGCGCTCGCCCGCATCGTGGCGGCGCTCGGCCGACCCGCGCATCTCCTCCTGCACGGAGCGACAGGGAGCGGGAAGACGGAGGTGTACCTGCGCGCCTGCGAGGAAGTCCTCGCGCGGGGCCTCGGCGCGATCGTGCTCGTGCCCGAGATCGCGCTCACCCCGCAGACCGCGGGGCGCTTCCGAGCGCGCTTCGGCGAGCGCGTCGCCGTGCTTCACTCGCGCCTGACCGAGGCCGAGCGCCGCGACGAGCGCGAGCGGATCGCCGGCGGCGAGGCGTGCGTCGTCGTCGGGGCGAGGTCGGCGGTCTTCGCTCCCGTGCAGCGGCTCGGCCTCGTGTGCGTGGACGAGGAGCACGACGCCTCCTACAAGGGCGACTCCGATCCCCGCTACGACGCCCGCACCGTGGCCGCCAAGCGCGCCTCGCTCGAGCAGGCGGTGGTCGTGTTCGGGAGCGCGACGCCCCGGGCGGAGAGCTGGGCGAGGCTGGAGCGGATCGAGCTCGGCGGACGCCTCGCGGGGTCGCTTCCACCCGTCCGCATCGTCGATCTGCGCCGCGAGGGGGGCTACCCGCTCTCGGCCCCGCTGCTCGCCGAGCTCGGACGCCTGGCAGACCGCGGCGGCAAGGCCATCCTCCTGCTCAACCGGCGCGGCGTCGCGCCCGCGCTCCACTGCCGTGCCTGCGGGACGACGCCCCGCTGCCCCTCCTGTGACGTCGCGCTCACGCTGCACGCCGACCGGCGCCTCCACTGTCACCACTGCGGCTTCGCGCGCGCGGCGGGGACGCGCTGTGAGCGGTGCGGCTCGCCGGAGCTCGCCCGGCTCGGCGCCGGCACCGAGCGGCTCGAGCGGGAGCTCGCCGCTCGCCTCCCCGAGCTCGAGCGCCTGCGCCTCGACGCGGACTCCGTGGCCCACCCCGGACGCCTGGCGGAGATCCTCTCCCGCTTCGCGCGCGCCGACCGGGCCGTTCTCCTCGGGACGCAGATGGTCGCGAAGGGACACCACTTTCGCGGCGTGGCGCTCGCGGCCGTGGTGGACGCTGACACCGGCCTCGCGCTCCCCGACTTCCGCGCCGAGGAGCGCACGTTCCAGCTCCTGACGCAGCTCGCCGGGCGAAGCGGCCGCGACGCCCCAGGACGCGTGCTCGTGCAGACGCACCAGCCCGACGCCCGTCCGATCGCGCTCGCCGCGCGGCACGCCGTGGGCGAGTTCCTGGCCGGCGAGCTCGAGCGGCGCGAGCTCCTCGGCTACCCGCCCTACCGCCATCTCGTCAGCATCGTCGTCTCCGGCCCGTCGCCGGCGGGGCCGCTCCAGGCCCTCGGCGAGCTCCGGACGCGCCTCCAGGGAAGCACCCCCGAGGCCGACTTCCTCGGCCCGGCGCCGCTCCTGCGCCTGCGCGGGCGCTACCGGGCTCAGCTTCTCGCCAAGAGCGAGAGCCCGCGCGCCGTCGCCGGCCCCGCGGGCCGCCTCCTCGCCCTCGCAGCCGCGGCGATGCGCCGCGACGGGCTCGCCGCCGTGGTCGACGTCGACCCCCAGGGGTTCTAGGGCCCAGGACCGGGGGCTAGACTGGCGCCGCCGTGGCAGAGGTCGAGGGCGAGGTCAGGGAGCACGAGGAGCTCGACGCCGAGCGCGAGGCCCGGCGGCGGATCGCGCTCGCGCAGGTGCGCCAGTACCCGGACCCCGTCCTGCGCATGCAGGCGAGAGACGTGGAGCACTTCGACGCGGCACTCGCGGCGCTCGTCGAGCGCATGGGCCGCCT
>JACVSB010000198.1 GCA_014534155.1 Thermoleophilia bacterium | reverse complement strand
GCGAGTCGTCGACGGCGAGGCCGTGCCAGCTCCGCCCGCCCTCGAGGACCTCGTCCCAGTGCACGGAGGCCAGTCCGCGGCCGACGTCGAGCTCGCATCCCGCGTTGTAGACCTCCAGCCCGGCGAGGCCCTCGCATGCGAGCACGTCCGAGCTCCTGAGGCCACTCCAGTAGGGATGTGCGAGGTACGCGACCCCGCCGTTTCCGTTCACCCAGTCCACGGTCTCCTGGAGCGTCGGAAACCCGCCGGACGGCCGCTCGGGCGCCTCGCGGATGCCGAGCGCCAGCACGTGGGCGCGCCGCTCGCTCCCCGGGACGACCGCGTCGAGCTCGGCGCTCGGGATGACGACGAGGGAGCCCGAAGACGCCGGAACGCTGCGAACCCAGTGATCCGTCAGCGCGAGAACGTCGAAACGACGTCGTTGGTAATGAGCCACGAGCGCCGCCGGCGTCAGCTCTCCGTCGGAAGCGATGGTGTGAGCGTGGAGGGCGCAGCGCAGCCATGCCCCCTGGCGTGCGAAGGGGCTCCGCGTCACCTGCCGCGGCTAGCGAGACCCGCCGACGGCAGCCGGCTCAGCGGCGAGGTCGGGAATCGCCGAGAGGAGCTCGCGCGTGTACGGATCCCGAGGGGAGAGAAAGAGCCGCTCAGTCTCTCCCTGCTCGCGCACCTCGCCGTCCTTCATCACGAGAGCACGAGTGGCGATGGTGCGCACGACCGCGAGGTCGTGGCTGACGAAGATGACGGCCGTCTCGAAGGTCTCCGCGAGCTCGGCGAGCAGCTCCAGGATCGTCGCCTGCACCGAGACGTCGAGCGCGGAGGTGACCTCGTCGCAGAGGAGGAGCGAGGGGCGGGCGGCGAATCCCCGCGCCAGCGCGATGCGCTGCTTCTGACCACCGCTCAGCTCGGAGGCGTAGCGGCCGCGCATGCCGCGAGGGAGCTTGACGGCGTCGAGGAGCTCTTCGATCGCTTCGCGCTCCCCGCTTCGCGGCACGTCGTCACGGAAGAGGCGGATCGGCCTCCCGACGATCTCTCCCACGGTCTGCCGCGGGTTGAGCGACGAGTCGGGGTTCTGGAAGACGAGCTGGATGTCCTTCCGAAGGGAGCTCGGACGCTTCACCGCGCGTGGCGGAAGCTCCTTCCCGCGGAGGCGAATCGACCCGGCGCTGGGGGGGTGGAGGCCGACGATCGCCCGCAGGAGCGTGGACTTTCCGCTCCCGCTCTCCCCGACGATTCCGAGCGTCTCGGCGGGACCGAGCGAGAACGAGACGTCCTTGACGACGGTCGCCGAGCTCCGCGCCCCTCGGTACTCGCAGAAGATGCGCTCGACCTCGAGCAGCTCCCCGCGGCCGGCGACGGCCTTCACGAGCGGCCGCTGCTCGACCGTTTCCGGCTCGATCTCCGCCGCGCGCAAACACCGGACCCAGTGGCGGGCCTCGACCTCGCGGAGCTCGGGCTTCCGCGAGCGCGTCTCGTCGTCCGCGTGCGGGCAACGCGGCGCGAACGAGCAGGCACCGTGGACGACCGTCGCGGGAGGGCGGCCGGGGATCCCGGACACTGCGCGCGGCTGCCGGACGCTCGGCACCGCCGCGAGGAGGGCCTGCGTGTACGGATGCCGGGGCCGGACGCGCATCGTCTCGGCGCTCGTGTGCTCCACGATCTCGCCGGCGTACATGACGGCGAGCTCGTCGGCGATCGTCGTCAGGAGCGAGAGATCGTGGCTGACGTAGAGCGCCGCCACCCCCGTCTCGTCGATGATCGACCGAAGCAGGGCCGAGATGCGCGCCTGCGTCGTCACGTCGAGGCCGGTCGTCGGCTCGTCGAGGAGGAGCACCTCCGGGCGGCAGGAGAGGGCGATCGCGATCGCGACCCGCTGCTGCTGGCCGCCGCTGAACTGATGGGGGTAGCGGGCGAGCGCGCGCTCGGGATCCGGGAGCCCGACGGCGTCGAGCAGCTGGAGCTGACGCTCGCGGAGCGCGCCGCCCCGAAGGCCCAGATGGAGTGAAAGCGGCTGGGCGAGCTGGCGTCCGACGGGGATGGCGGGGTTGAGAGCCTGCGAGGCGCTCTGCGCGACGTAGGCGACGCGGCGGCCCCAGATCGAGCGGAGCTGCGGCGTCGAGAGAGTGAGGAGGTCGATCTCGCCGAGCAGCGCGCGCCCCTCCAGGATGCGCGCGCCGGGCGCCCGGTAGCCGATGGCCGCGAGCGCGGTGGTCGACTTGCCGCACCCGGATTCGCCGGCGAGCCCGAGGATCCGCCCGGAACGAAGGGTGATGGAGGCGTCGTAGACGACGGTGTTCGGCTGGCCGTCGGCGCGCACGTAGCCGATCGTGAGCCCCTCGACGCGCAGAACCGGGTCGCCGGGCGCAACGCCGCGGTCACGAGGGCGCGCGGGGACGGCGCCGTCGTGCGCGGCGACAGGCTCGGCGCTCACAGCGGGACGACGCCCTTCGCCGATTCCCGCGTCAGGTGCCGCGTGAGGGCGTCGGCGACGAAGTTGAAGGCAACGGAGAGGGCCGCGATGCCGGCGGCGGGCGCGAGGGTCGCCCACGGCGCCACGGCGATGAAATTGCGCGATTCCGCCACCATGAGACCCCAGTCCGGTTGCGGCGGCTGCGCGCCGAGGCCGAGGAAGTTGAGCGTCGCGACGAAGATGATCGCGTAGGTGATCCGCAGGGCGAAGTCCGCGATCGCGGGCGCGGCGATGTTCGGGAGCACCTCGCGGGCGACGATCGCGCTCGTCCTCTCCCCCCGGGCCTGCGCCGCGGCGACGTAGTCGTTCGTGACCACCGCCTGCGTCGCCCCGCGCACGACGCGGCCCATGCGCGGGAGGAAGACGAGTGCGACGGTCACGATCAGGACGAGCCGCGACGTTCCGAGCCCCGCGATGATGACGAGGACGAGGAGGAGGGGCGGGAGCGTCAAGAGAAGGTCGAAGGCGCGGGTTATGACCGCGTCGGCCCATCCGCGCAAGTAGCCGCCCAGCATCCCGAGCCCGCCGCCCGCGACGAAGGCGAGCGTGACGGCGATGAGGGGGACGAGCAGGATCGTGTCTCCCCCGGCGAGGAAGCGGCTGAGGACGTCGCGGCCGAGGTGGTCGGTGCCGAGGATGTTGTGGGCGCTCGGGCCGCTCGCCGGCGGACCGGTTCCGATCTCCGTCGCGTTGTACGGGGTGAAGAAGCGCCCGAAGACGATCAGCGCGAGCATGACCACGCCGAGCGCGATCCCGATTCTCCCCTCGGTGCTCGTCAGGAGCGTCCGCCAGATCGAGGGCGGCGCCGCCTCCTCTTCGACCACCTGCTCGCGCGGGACCTCGAGAGCCGCTCCGGGCGCGACGCTCATCGTCAGTGCGCGGCCTTGAGGCGCGGGTTGAAGTACACGACGAGAAAGTCGGCGGCGAGGCTGATGAGGATGAACATCGCGCCCATGACGAGCGCGATCGACTGCACCATCGTCGTGTCGCCGCCACCGATCGCCTGGACGAGAAGCTGGCCGATTCCGGGGAACGCGAACACGTTCTCGACGACGATGACGCCGCTCAGGAGGTAGACGATGTTGATCGCG
>JACVSB010000286.1 GCA_014534155.1 Thermoleophilia bacterium | reverse complement strand
GTCGGCACCTCGACCTCGGCGCCGAGCGCAGCCTCGGCGTACGTGACCGGGACGTCGAGGACGAGGTCCGACCCCTTGCGCTCGTACAGCGGCGAGGCGGCCACGCGGGTTATCACGTGCAAGTCGCCGGGTGGGCCGCCGCCGACCCCCGGCTCGCCCTTCCCCTTGAGCTTGATCCTCGTGCCGTCCTTGACGCCGGCGGGGATCTTCACCGTGTAGCGCTTCGTCCGCCGCCTACGCCCGCTCCCGCCGCACGTCCGGCAGGGCTTCTCCACCACGGTCCCATTTCCGCGACAGCGGGGGCACGGCTGCGAAAGGGCGAACAGGCCTTGGCTCTCCGAGATGACACCGCGGCCGCGGCACTCGGGGCACACGACCGGGCTCGTACCGGGCTCGGCACCCGTGCCGCGGCAGGTTGGGCAGGCCGCCTCGAGCTCGACGGGGATCCTCGTCGTGGCGCCGCGCAGCGAGTCCTCGAAGGACACGTTGACCTCGACCTCGACGTCCCGGCCGCGCTGGCCCCGCTCCTCGTGGCGCGGCGCTCGCCGGGTGCGCCCGCCGAACATCCCCCCCAGGAGGTCGCTCAGGTCCCCGAGGTCTCCCAGGTCGCCCAGGTTCCCGGACCAGTCGACGTTCCAGCCGCCGTTCGGCCCGCCGCCGAACACCCTCGGCCCCTCGTCGTACTGCTTGCGCTTCTCGGAGTCGCCGAGGACGTCGTAGGCCGTCTGGATCTCCTTGAACCGCTCCTCCGCGGAGGCGTCGTCGGGGTTCCGGTCCGGGTGGTACTGGCGGGCCAGCTTCCGGTACGCCTTCTTGATCTCGTCCTGCGAGGCCGACTTGGAGACCCCAAGGATGTCGTAGAGGTCACGTGTTCCGGTAGCCATCGCTCACGCCTCCGCCGGCGCCTGCGGCTCGGGCGCGCCCTGCGACACGACGACGCGGGCCGGACGCAGGACGCGATCTCCCAGCCGGTATCCCTTCTGCAGCACCTCGATGACCGTGCCCTCGGCCTCCTCCGAGGGCTGCGAGAGCAGCGCCTCGTGGACGTGGGGATCGAAGTGGCCGTCGGCCTCGATCTCCTGCAGCCCCTCCCGGCGCAGCGCATCGTCCAGCTCGCGGGCGACGAGGCGGACGCCCTCCTCGAGCTTCGCCTCTTCGTGCTCGCCGGCGGCGACGAGAGCCCGTTCGATGTCATCGACGACGGGGAGCAGCGCCTTCATCAGCCGCTCGTGCGCGCGCGCGACCAGGCTCTCCTGGTCGCGCGCGGCCCGCTTGCGGAAGTTGTCGAAGTCGGCGGACACGCGGCGGAACCGGTCGAGGTACTCGTCGCGCTCGGCTGCGACTGCCGAGAGCCGCTCCTCGAGCTCGGCGACGGCGCTCGCCTCGGGCGCGGCGGCCTCGCCGGCCGCCGCCTCCGCCTCTTCGGCGCGCATCTTCGCCGCCTCCTCCGCGGCCTCCTCGTTGCGCTTTGCCTCGCCCATCAGGACTGCCGAGCCTCCTCGTCGATCACCTCGTAGTCGGCTTCCTCGACGACCTCGTCGTCCGAGGAGCCGGCGCCGTCGCCGGCACCCGCGCCCGCCGCGGCCGACTGCTCGGCCTGGACCTTCTCGTACACGGCCTGGGCGAGCTTGTGCGAGGCCTCCGTGAGCTGCTCGCTCTTGGCGCGGATCTCGCCGGCCTCGGAGCCGTCGAGTACGCCGCGGAGATCCTCGATCCGGGCTTCGATCGTGGATCGCGTCTCCTCGTCCAGCGAGTCGCGGTGGTCCTTGAGGCTCTTCTCGGTCGAGTAGATGAGCGTCTCGGCCCCGTTGCGCGCCTCGGCGAGGTCGCGCAGGCGCCGCGCCTCGTCGGCGTGCGCCTCGGCGTCGCGGACCATCTGCTCGACCTCGTCGTCCTTGAGGCCGGAGCCGCCCGTGATCTGGATCTGCTGCTGGTTTCCGGTGCCGAGGTCCTTCGCGGACACGTTGATGATGCCGTTCGCGTCGATGTCGAACGTGACCTCGATCTGCGGCATGCCGCGCGGCGCCGGCGGGATCCCGACGAGCTGGAACTTCCCGAGCGTCTTGTTGAACGTGGCCATCTCCGACTCGCCCTGGAG
>JACVSB010000012.1 GCA_014534155.1 Thermoleophilia bacterium | reverse complement strand
CGCCGCCGCTACGAAGAAGAGGGCTCCGATCGCCCACGGCTTCCAGCCGAGGCGGGCGAGATCGAGGGAGGCGAGCACGGACAGGACGCCGAAGAGGAGCGCGGCCAGGAGCATGATCCAGAGGCCCGCCACGAAGCGGCGCGAGGCGAAGGCGGGGCGGAGCGCAGAGACGTTGGGCGGCTCGCGGCCCACGCCGGCCTCGCGCAAGCCGAGGGCCGCGACGAGAGCGGCGAGGACTCCCACCGCGGTGAAGGCGGTGCGAGTGCCGACGATCGACGCGATCCCTCCCAGCACCGGCCCGAGCAGGGCGCCGAAGACCGCCGCGCCGAGCGTGAGCCCGAGCGTCTCGCCACGCCGCTGCCGCGGGACGGCGGCGATGAGCCACGAGAGGCCCCCCGCCCAGGCGAGGGAGCTCCCGACGCCCTGGGCCAGGCGCGCGAGGCCGAGCGCGCGCGCGTCGCCCGCGAAGGCGAAGCCGACGCTCGCCGCCCCCACCACGAGGAGGCCGGTGAGCGCGGCCTGCTTCGCCCCGAAACGCGTCGCGGCGAGCCCCGCCGGAACGGCGCCCGCGAGGACGCCGATCGCGTACGAGGCGACGAGGAGCCCGGCCCCGCCCTTGGAGAGGTGGAACCGCTCCGAGAACTCGGGAAGGAGCGGGGTCAGGGCCGCGAAGAGCATCGTGTCGACGATCACGACGGCGGCGACGAGCAGGATCAGGCGGCGCACGGCTCGACGCTACCGATCCCGCGCTACCTTGCGGCCCGTGCGGCGCGAGTTCTCCGCGGGCGGGGTCGTCGTCCGCCGCCTGCGCAGCCGCTGGTACGCGGCGGCGATCCGCCCGGGCGGAAAGTCGAGCGTGTGGGCGCTCCCGAAGGGGAACGTCGGCCGCGGCGAGGACCCCGCGGCGACCGCGCTGCGCGAGGTGGCCGAGGAGACGGGCGTGACGGGCCGCATCGTCGCCAAGCTGGGAGACGTGCGCTACGTCTACACGCTGCGTGGCGAGCGCGTCTTCAAGGTCGTCTCCTTCTTCCTCGTCCGCTACTCGCGCGGCCGGCTCGGCGTCCTCCCGCCGGCGCACGCCCACGAGGTCGACGAGGTCCGCTGGGTCGCGCTCCCGGAGCTCCCGCGCCTGCTCGCGTACGGAGGCGAGAAGGATATGGCGCGCCGGGCGATCGAGCTCGTCGACGCCGACTTCGAGCGCGCGGGCGGACGCTTTATCATGCCCCGTCGCCCGTGACCGGCGACGAGACGATGTACGCGCTCAACTTCTACTCCCCCATCGTCGCCGACCAACTGCGCAGCCGTCGCAAGACGGCCACCATCCGTCTGGGCAACAAGTCCGGGAAGTACAAGAAGGGCATGGTCGTCCAGGTTCTCGTCGGTACGAGGTTCAGCCCGCGCGAGAAGATCTTCGAGGCGGTGATCGACAAGGTCGAGGTCAAGCGCCTGGCGGAGCTCTCCCCGCGCGAGATCGAGCACGACAACCCGGAGATCCGCCGCCCGGAGGAGATGGCGGCCTTCCTCTCGCAGCTCTACAACCGCGACGTGAGCGAGGAGGACGTGGTCACCGTGATCCGGTTCTCGGAAATCGTCTACCCGCCCGGCCTCGCGGCCGCCCTCCCCGGGTAGGGGCCGGACAGGCCCTTAGCGGCCAGGCCTGCGGATCGCCGTCCCGAACTGCTCGGGCGCGCGAAGCTCGCCGCCGCACTCCTCGCACTGGACGGCGAAGGCCGAAGAGAAGCGCGCGCGGCACGCCGGGCAGCGGACACGGAGCTCGCCTCCGCACGCCGGGCACGAGTCGGGCAGCTCGCCCTCGCGCTCGGCGAAGTAGCGCTGGGCGTGGCCGCAGGAAAGGCAGAAGGCTGCCCAGTGCCCAAGCACGTTCCGCCGTTCCTCCCGCAGCCAGTCCGCTCGGCGCCCCACGGGGTCAACTCTAGGGACGGCGACGCCGGCAGGCTGGACGACGGCGACGGCTAGACTCGGCGAGGCCGACGAAGGGGGACTGTGACGATGGCGATTGCGCGAGAGGCGGAGCCGCCCGGCTCGCTGAAGGAGGTGCGAGAGGCCGGCCTCGACCGCGAGGACCTGCTCGACCTCTACCGCAATATGCTCCTCACGCGGGGCGTAGAGGAGCGAGGTCACATCCTCTACCGCCAGGGGAAGATCCCCGGAAGCTTCTACACGGGCAGGGGCAACGAGGCGGCCTCGGTTGGTGTGGCCACCGCGATGGGGGCGAACGACGTCGGCACGCCTCTGCACCGGGACATGGGCGTGCACGTCGTGCGCGGCGTCGAGCCGTGGCGAATCTTCGCGCAGTACATGGGCCGCGAGGACGGCCCCACACGCGGGCGCGACGGGAACGTGCACATGGCCGACGACCGCCTGGGCCTCATCGCCATGGTCAGTCACCTCCCGGCGATGCTGCCCGTGGCGGTGGGCTGCGCGCTCGCCTTTCGCATCCGAGAGGAGAAGCGCGTGGCGGTCGGCTGGTTCGGCGAGGGAGCATCGGCGCGCGGGGACTGCCACGAGGCGATGACGCTTGCCGGCACGCGCCGCCTGCCGGTCGTCTTCGTCTGCGACAACAACCAGTGGGCCTACTCGACGCCGACGCACCTCGAGTACGCCACCGAGCAGGTGGCGGACCGCGCCCAGTCGTACGGGTTCGAGGGCGTGGTCGTGGACGGAACGGATGTCCTCGCCGTCTACCGCGAGGCGACGCGAGCGATCGAGAAGGCGCGCGCGGGCGACGGGCCGACGCTCCTCGAGTGCATGACGCTGCGCATGGAGGGACACGCGGTGCACGACGACGCCTTCTACGTCCCCAAGGAGATGTTCGAGGAGTGGGCCAAGCGCGACCCGATCGAGCGCTTCCGCACGTGGCTGCGGGAGAACGCCGAGATGACGGACGAGGAAGAGGACGAGATCGCCGGCGGGATCAAGAAGCTCCTGAACGAGGCCATCCGCCGCGCCGAGGAGAGCCCGCTCCCCGACCCGGCCACGGTCGCGGACGGCGTCTGGGCGTCGCCCGAGGACCTCGACACGCCCCACCACAAGTAGCGCGACGTGGCGACCAAGACGTACCTGCAGGCGATCTCGGACGGGCTCCGCGAGGCGATGCGCCGGGATGGCCGGGTGTACCTGATCGGCGAGGACGTGGGCGTGTACGGCGGCGCCTTCAAGGTGACGCAGGGGTTCCAGGAGGAGTTCGGCCCCTGGCGCGTGATCGACGCGCCGCTCGCGGAGGCCGCGATCGTCGGAAGCTGCACCGGCGCGGCCATGATGGGGATGCGCCCGGTCGCCGAGATGCAGTTCGCCGACTTCGTCTCCTGCGCCTGGGACCAGCTCGTCACCGTCGCCGCCAAGCAGCGCTACCGGGCGGGAACGCCCGTCCCGATCGTCGTCCGCTGCCCGTCGGGAGGCGGGTTCTCGGGTGGCCCCTTCCACTCGCAGAACCCCGAGTCGAGCTTCGCACACGTCGCTGGTCTCAAGGTCGCGTGCCCGGCCACCCCCGCCGACGCCAAGGGGCTCCTCCTCTCGTCGATCGAAGACCCGAACCCCGTTCTCTACTTCGAGCACAAGCACCTGTACCGGCGGATCAAGGACGACGTGCCGGACGAGCGCTTCACCGTTCCCTTCGGCGAGGCGCGCCTGCACCAGGAGGGCGACGACGTGACCGTGGTCACGTGGGGCGCCATGGTCTACACGGCCGAGGAGGCGGCCAGGGAGGTCGCCGGCGAGCTCTCGGTCGAGATCCTCGACCTGCGAACGCTCACTCCCTGGGATGCCCCCGCGGTCCTGGCCTCCGTCGAGAAGACGTCGAAGGTCCTCGTCCTGCACGAGGACACGCGCACGGGTGGGTTCGGAGCCGAGATCGCCGCCACGATCGCCGAGGAAGCGTTCGAGTGGCTCGACGCACCGGTGAAGCGGATCGCAGCGCCCGACACGCCGGTGCCGTTCTCGCCGCCGCTCGAGAAGGCCTTCATCCCGCAGGTGGACGACGTGGTCGCGGGCCTCCGCGACCTCGCGGGGTACTAGGGGAGGAAGTCGTGGCGACAGGAACGGCCGTGGACGTCGTGATGCCCCAGATGGGCGTCTCGGTCTCGGAGGGGACGATCACGAAGTGGCTGAAGCAGCCCGGTGAGCCGATCGAGGCCGACGAGCCGCTGCTCGAGATCTCCACCGACAAGGTGGACACGGAGGTCCCGAGCCCGGCGACCGGCGTCCTGCGAGAGATCCTGGCCCAGGAGGGCGAGACGGTCGCGGTGGGGACGAAGGTCGGGGTCGTCGCACCGGAAGGCGCCACCGGCGGGAGCCCGCCGGTCGCCGAGCCGGCCACCCAGGCGGGCGCTGCCGAGGCCGAGACCGTCTCGAGCGCCGACGCCGACACGCCGAGCGCGGAGACCGTCGCGGGCGCCGAACCCGCGGCCCAGCCGGCCGCGCCCCCGCCGAAGGCGCCTGCGGCCAGCGCCGACGGCCAGGAGGACGGGAAGGCGTTCGTCTCGCCGGTCGTCGGCCGGATCGCCGCCGAGCACGGCGTCGACGTCTCACAGGTCACCGGCACCGGGCGCGGGGGCCGCGTGACGAAGAAGGACATCATGGCCTTCATCGAGGCCGGCGGCGCCGCGGAGCCTGCCGCCGCCGCTCCCCTGCGCGAGGCCACTCCCGAGGCGCCCGCTCCCGCCGAAGCGCCCGCGCCCGCTCCTCAGGCTGAGCCCCCGGCCGCGCCGGCCGGCGAGCCGCCCAGGGCGGTACCGGCGGCGGCGCGCGCCGTCGAGCTCGCCGAGGGCGAGACGGCCGAGCCGGTGAGCGCGATGCGGCGCGGCATCGCGGAGCACATGCGCCGCTCGCTGGACACGTCGGCGCACGTCACGTCGGCGATCGAGGTCGACATGTCCAGGGTCGTCGCCGCACGCGAGCGGCTGAAGGCCGAGTACCAGGCGAAGTACGGGGTCAACCCCACCTACCTCGCCTTCGTTGCCCGAGCTGCGGTCGAGACCCTCCGCGACTACCCGTGGGTGAACGGCGAGCTTCGCGACGACCAGATCGTCACGCGCTCCTTCGTCAACCTCGGCTTCGCGGTCGAGCTCGCCGACGGCAAGGGGCTGATCGTTCCCGTCGTCCGCAACGCCGAGACGCTGAACTTGCTCGGGATGGCGAAGGCGATCGCCGATGTTGCGAGGCGGGCGCGCGAGAAGCAGCTGCTCCCCGACGACGTGGCCGGGGGAACCTTCACGATCACAAACCCCGGCGGGTACGGGACGTTCCACGGGACGCCGGTGATCAGCCAGCCGCAGAGCGCAATCCTGGGCACGTACGCCGTCGTCAAGAGGCCCTGGGTCGTCCAGGACGAGTTCGGCCAGGACGTGATCGCGATCCGGCCGATCATGAACCTCACCCTGACGTACGACCACCGTCTGGTCGACGGGGCGCTCGCGGGCCGCTTTCTGCGCGACCTCCGCGCCCGTCTCGAGAGCTGGGAGGAGTCGGTGGCGTAAGCCCCGGCGTGCCGCGGCGGCGGCCGACCTGCCCTAGGCGAGAACCCAGGCGTCGTCCTCGATGATCCGGACGCGCGCCCCGCTCCGGTCGATCCCCTCCACGTCCACGCCCGGCCCTCCGATCATCGCGTCCTGGTGGACGGCCGAGCGGTTGAACCCCAGCGCGTCCCGGGCCGACTCGTCCTCGGGGAGATCCGGGACCGAGAACGCGTAGGCCGAGCCCCAGGCCACGTGCGACGAGGCGTTCTCGTCCAGGAGGACGTCCCCGAAGATGAGGCCCGACCGCCCGACCGGGGACTCCCGGTCGACGAGCGCGACCTCGCCGAGGCGGGAGGCGCCCTCGTCCGACGCCATCTGCGCCCGCACCGCCTCGGCGCCCGCGACCGCCTCCACTTCCACGGCGCGGCCGCCCTGGAACCGGATCCGCAGGCCCTCGGCGATGACCCCGCCGAGCAGGGGAACGGGTTTCGTCGCCCTGACGACGCCGTCCACGCGGCGGTAGTCCGGCGTGGTGAAGACCTCCTCGGTCGGCATGTTCACGATCGCCTCGCGGCCCCAGCTCGTGCGGATCGCGCCGGCGAGCCAGCGCGCGCCCTCGAGGAGGCCGACCGTGAGATCGGTCCCCGGGCCCGAGAAGTGGAGCGCCTCGAGCCGGCGCTCCTCGAGGGCCGCCGCGCGGGCGCGCAGCCGCTCGACGTGAGCGCGCCAGGCGGCCTCCGGGTCGGGGGCGTCCAGGCGCACGATCGGCTCGAGCACGCTCCAGAGGCGGTCGAGGTCCGGCTCGCCGAAGAGCCGCGTCGCCCAGCCCGCGAGCGGGCCGGGGACGATCGTCCAGTTCACCTCGCCACCGCCGGCGAGCCGGAAGAAGGAGGGCGTCAGCGGCATGTGGTCCGCTCCGACCCTCGTGCCGTCGATGTCCGAGAGGAGCGTGGAGTCGGGATTGCCCCAGATCGTGATGGAAGCACCCCGCCGCTCCACGCACTCGTCCGCGACGCGGTCCCACCAGTCGGGGACGAAGCCGAGCGAGTCCGCGGGCGCGTGCGCGAGCCGCGAGCGCTTCACATGCTGATCCCAGTAGAGGACGCTCACGAAGCGGGCTCCGGCCAGGTACGCCTCCTCGGCGACGACGCGCGCGATCGGCGCGTGCTCGACGTCGAAAGCGAAGACGACGACGTCCTGCCCGGGCGCCACGTTCGCGCCGACGCGGACGGCAAGACGAGCGAGGGCCGTAACCCGATCGGGCACGGGCTCAATCCTCGCCCCCGGATAGGCCAGGCGCAACCTCGTGGATACGCTGAGGCGGTGGCCAGGGCCGGGTACCTCCTCAGCCTCGGCGAGACGCCGTACCGCGAGGCATGGTCGCTCCAGCGTTCCCTCGCGGCCGCCGTCTCCCAGGGCGCCATCCCGGACACCGTCCTCGTCCTCGAGCACCCGCCGGTGATCACCACCGGGAGGCGGACGGACGCCTCCGAGCTGCACGTGCCGCCGGAGGCGGAGGTCGAGCTTGTCGAGACGGATCGAGGAGGCAAGTCGACCTTCCACGGACCTGGGCAGCTCGTCTGCTACCCGATCTTCGACCTGAACCGCCACCGACGCGACGTCAAGGCGTACTGCCGCGCTCTCGAGGAGAGCGTGATCCGAACGCTCGCGGCGCACGGGATCGCCGGTACGAGGCTGGAGGGCCTGACCGGCGTCTGGCTGCAGGCGCCGCCGCGCAAGATCTGCTCGATCGGGGTGCACGTCTCGCGCTGGGTGACGACGCACGGGTTCGCGCTCAACGTCGACCTCGACCCCGCGCCCTTCCGCGAGTGGATCACGGCGTGCGGCCTCGAGGACGCCGCGTTCACGACGATGGCGCGCGAGCTCGCGCGCCCGGTCTCCGTCGCCGAGGTTCGCCCCAAGGTCGCGGCGGCCCTCGAAGAGGTCTTCGAGCTGCGCCTGGAGGCGCTGCCCGCCGGGGACGGCAACGGCCTCTGGCCGCAACCGGTTCACGAGCGGCTCGCGGGCTCCGCGTAACGGCACGCGGCCTGCCCACGCGCCCTCTCTAGACTTCCTTCCGTGCAGACCTCGCTTCCCGTCGCCGCGCGTCCCCGCCGGCCCGAGTGGATGAAGGTCCGTGCGCCGAGCTCCGAGGGGCGCTACTTCGAGGTGCGAAAGCTCGTTCACGGGCGGCAGCTGCACACGATCTGCGAGGAGGCACGCTGTCCGAACATCGCCGAGTGCTGGGGCCGGGGCACCGCGACGTTCCAGATCCTTGGAGACACCTGCACGCGCGCCTGCCGCTACTGCTACGTCCACTCCGGCCGGCCCTCGCAGGCGCCCGACCCGCTGGAGCCGCTGCGCCTCGCCCAGACGGCAGCCGAGATGGGCCTCGAGCACGTCGTCGTCACCTCCGTGGACCGCGACGACGTGCCGGACCGCGGGGCGGGGCACTACGCGGCCACCATCCGCGCGCTCAAGGAGAAGCTCCCCCGGTCGACGGTGGAGGTGCTGACGCCGGACTTCCTGGGCGTCGAGGAAGAGGCGCTTGCAACCGTGCTCGCCGCGCGGCCCGAGGTCTTCAACCACAACATCGAGACCGTTCGCCGCCTCCACCGCAAGATGCGCGGCGCCAAGGCGTCCTACGACGGCGCCCTCCATCTCCTCGCGCGCGCGAAGGAGCTCGCGGGCTACCCCGTCCTCACGAAGTCGGGCATCATCGTCGGCCTCGGCGAGACCAACGACGAGGTCGTGGAGACGCTGCGCGACCTCCGTGCCCACGGCGTCGACGTCGTCACCATCGGCCAGTACCTGCAGCCGTCCGCGAGGCACGCGCCCATCGCCCGCTGGGTGCACCCGGACGAGTTCCGCTGGTTTCGCGAGCGGGGAGAGGCGCTGGGCTTCGGGTCCGTCTTCTCCGGGCCGCTCGTGCGCTCGTCCTACCGCGCGGACGAGCAGCGCCACGCGGCCGAGACTGGTCGTGGCGCTCTCGCCTACTGAGACCCGGCTCCCGCTGAGCGAAGCGCAGGCGCTCTGGTCGCCCTCGCGCCCGTACCTGAACACGGCGAGCTTCGGGCTCCCGCCGGCACCGGCGTGGGACGAGCTTGCGGCCGCGCTCGAGGACTGGCGCTATGGCCGGACGAGCTGGGAGCGCTGGGGCGAGTCGACGGAGCGCGCGCGGGACGCGTTCGCCCGCCTCGTGGGAGCGCGCAGCGAGGACGTCGCCACGAGCGCGTCGGCCTCGCAGCTCGTCGCGCTCGTGGCCGCCTCGCTCCCGCCCGGCGCCCGCGTCGTCGCGCCGGAGCGCGACTTCGCCTCGCTCCTCTTTCCGCTCGCGCTGCGCGCCGACGTGTCGACGGTTCCGCTCGCGCGCCTCGCGGACGCGATCGAGCCGGGCGTCGTGCTCGTCGCCTTGAGCGCGGTCCAGTCCGCCACGGGAGAGGTGGCCGACGTGGCCCGCGTCGCGGCGGCCGCGCGGGCGCACGGCGCGCTCGTCCTCGTGGACGCGACCCACGCGGTCGGCTGGCTGCCGCTTGCCGCTGCGGACGTGGACTACCTCGTCTGCGCGGCGTACAAGTGGCTCCTCTCGCCCCGCGGCACGGCGTTCCTGGCCGTCCGGCCGGGCCTCCTCGACCGCGTGCCGCCGCTCGCCGCGAGCTGGTGGTCGAGCGACGACCCGCACAGCACGTACTACGACCTGCCGGTCCGGCTTGCGAACGACGCGCGCCGCCTCGATACCTCGCCTGCGTGGTTCTCGTGGGTCGGGGCGGCTCCCGCGCTCGAGCTCCTCGAGCGGATCGGAGTCGCGGCCATCCACGACCACGATGTCGCGCTCGCCAACCGGTTTCGTACGGGCCTCGGTCTCGCCCCGACGGACTCCGCGATCGTCTCCGTCGAGCTCGCGGGCGCGCAGGAGCGGCTGGAGCGCGCGGGCATCCTCGCCTCCGTCCGCGCCGGCAGCCTGCGCGCGTCGTTCCACCTCTACAACACCGAGGCGGACGTCGACGCTGCTCTCGCAGCCCTGGTCTAGGGACAGGCCCCTAGCGTCCGTACGGCCGCGCCATCCGGCGGTAGTCCAGCGCCTCGGCCAGCACGCGCTCCTCGACACCCTTCTCGCGGGCGACCTCGCGGAGGGCGCGGCCGGACGTCGCCGCCTCCTTCACGATCTCGCTCGCCAGGTCGTACCCGATGTACGGATTGAGCGCCGTCGCTGCGGAGAGCGTGAGCTCGGCGTACCCCTCGCACCGGTCGCGGTCGGCTTCGATCCCCTCGACGCACCTCTCGGCCAAGAGCCGGCTCGCATTCGCAAGGAGACGGATCGAGTCGAGGAGGTTGCGCGCGATCAGCGGGACGAACACGTTCAGCTCGAAGTGGCCCTGCAGGCCGCCGACCGTGACCGCCGCGTCGTTTCCGATCACCTGCGCCGAGACCTGCGTCACGACTTCCGGGATGACCGGGTTCACCTTCCCCGGCATGATCGAGCTCCCTTTCTGCAGCTCGGGGAGACGGATCTCCGCGAGGCCGGCACGCGGTCCGGACCCCATCAGGCGCAGGTCGTTGGCCACCTTCGTCAGGGAGACGGCAACGGTCTTGAGCGCGGCCGAGGCCTCCACGAGCGCATCGCGTGCCGCCTGGGCCTCGAAGGGGTCGGCGGGGGGCGAGATCGGAAGGCCGGCCTCCTCGTGCAACCGCTCCCGCACGCGCGCGGCGAAGTCCGGGTGGGTGTTCAGGCCGGTTCCGACGGCGCTGCCGCCGAGGGGAATCTGCCCGACGCGCGCGAGCGTCGCCTCCACCCGGTCGGTCCCCTGGCGCACCTGCGCCGCGTACCCGCCGAACTCCTGGCCGAGCGTGATCGGGACTGCGTCCATGAGGTGCGTGCGGCCGGACTTGACCACGTCGGCGAACGCGTCGGCCTTCGCCTCGAGCGCCTCGGCGAGACGTCCGAGCGCAGGCAGCAGGTCGCTCGTCAGCTCGCCGAGGGCGGCGAGGTGAACCGCGGACGGGAAGACGTCGTTCGACGACTGCCCCAGGTTCACATGGTCGTTCGGGTGCACGCCGTCGCCGGCGAGCGCCGCGATGACCTCGTTCGCGTTCATGTTCGTCGACGTCCCCGACCCCGTCTGGAAGACGTCGATCGGGAACTGCTCGTCGAACTCCCCGGCGGCCACGCGGTCGGCGGCGGCGGCGATCCTCTCGCCGACGTCGGCGTCGAGCAGGCCGAGCTCTGCATTCACCCGCGCCGCGGCCGCCTTGATGCGCGCGAGCCAGCGGACGACGGGGACAGGCATTCGCTCGCCTGAGACGGGGAAGTTCGCGACGGCCTTGCGGGTCTCCGGCCCCCAGAGCTCGCGCGGCGCCGTCTCGCTCACGCGGCGAGTGTAGCCCTCGGCCCGACGACACTCCGCCACACCGCCCCTTCGGCCATCACCGGGGTCTGACCCCGACATGGCTCCGGTCGGCGCGTTCGCGGGCGCTCGCGCCGGCGCTAGTCCGTCGAGTACTTCGGCTGGACCTTCTCGCCGCGGATCCGCGCGATCGCGTTGTTGGTCGCGATCGCCGCCTCGCCGAAGCCGATCGTGATCAGCGTGATCTTCCCCTCGTAGCCGGCGACGTCGCCCGCCGCGTACACACCGGGGATCGAGGTCTCCATCGACCTCGGCTCGACGAGGATCTGCCGCTTCCCGTGCAGCTCCACGCCCCAGTCGGCGATCGAGCCGAGGTGCGAGTGAAAGCCGAGCAGCGTGATGAGGGCGTCACAGGCGAGCTCCTCGTTCTCGCCCGTCGCCGTGTTCTCGACCACGACGCGCTCGACCGACCCGTTGCCCTCGACCTGGCGGATCTCGGCGGGGACGATGATGCGCACCTTTCCCTCCTGCTCGAGGCGCCGCGCGGCGCTGACGGAGGACTCGAGCGCCCGGAAGCGCTCGCGCCGGTGGACGAGCGTGATGGGAAGGCTCGCCGTGTCCTGGAGCCCGAGCGTCCAGTCCAGGGCCGAATCGCCGCCGCCGACGATCACGCAGCTCTTGCCGGCGAAGGCGTCCTTGCGGCGGACGAAGTAGTGGAGCCCTTTGCCCTCCCACGCCTCGATGCCCTCGACCCCGAGCTTGCGCGGCTCGAAGGCGCCGTGCCCCGCCGTCACGATCACCGCGCGCGTGAGGAGGCGGCGCCCGCCGTCGGTCGTGATCGCGAGGATGTCGTCGCCGTTTTGGGCGAGCCGCTCGAGGTCCTTGACCTCCTCGCCGAGGACGACGTCCGCGCCGAACTGGAGCCCCTGCTCGGCGCAGAGGTCGACGAGCGCCTGACCAGCGACGCTCGGGTGCCCCGCCACGTCGAAGAGGTGCTTCTCCGGGTAGACGGCCGCGACCTGTCCGCCGACCTGCTCGAGGCTCTCGACGAGGCAGACCGACGCCTCTCGGTGCCCCGCATAGTAGGCGGCGGCGAGGCCGACGGGGCCCGCGCCGATGACCGTGATGTCGTAGACCGCCTCGCTCATCGGCCCGCGATGCTACCGCGGGCCCGTGAGGCTCCGGCCCGTCCCGTCCTCTCGCCGAGCCGGGCTACCCGCAGCCCGAGCCGCAGCCCCCGCCCGCCGCGGGAGTCGCCGCAGCGTCGTCTCCGACGCCCTCCTTGGCCTGGAACGAGGAGCCGCACCCGCACGCCGCCTGGACGTTCGGGTTGTTGATGGCGAAGCCGGCGCCCATGAGGGCGTCGACGTAGTCGATCTCCGAGCCCGTTAGGTACGGCGCGCTGAACGGGTCGACCACGACCGTGACGCCGTGCATCTCGACCTCGTTGTCGCCGTCCTGCGGCCCGCGGTCGAATCCCAGCGCATACTGGAAGCCCGAGCACCCGCCGCCCTCGATCGCCACGCGCAGGACGCTCACGTCCGCGGTGGGATCCTCCGCGAGGAGCTGCTTGATCTTCGTTGCCGCGCTCTCGGTGACGGTGATCACTCATTCCGAGTGTAGCACCGCGCGAGCCGGGAGCCCCGAGGGGTTTGTGACGCCCGTCTCGCGCGAGGAAATCCCCGCTCAGGATGCCCTTTCAGACGCCGCTCCCGGCGCGTTTGTGACTGGTTAGTATGGCGCCGATCCGCGTGCCGCTCGCATCGCTCGCCGACTGGTTCCCGTTCCTTGCGTACGCGTTCTTCGCCCTCGCGATCCCCGCGTCCATGGTCGCGATGTCGTTCCTCTTCGCGACGCCCTCGCGGCGCTCGCGCGCCCGAGCGATGCCGTTCGAATCCGGCGTCTCCACCGGGCCGCCAAGGCAGCAGCGTTTCACGGTCAGCTTCTACCTGACCGCGATGCTCTTCATCGTCTTCGACATCGAGATCGTCTTCCTTTTCCCCGTCGCCGTCGTCCTCGAGCGAATCGGGGCGTTCGCGCTCGCCGAGTTCGGGTTCTTCATCGCCATCCTCGCGATTGCCTACGTCTACATCTGGCGCAAGGGAGCGTTGGAGTGGCGGTAGACGAGACCCCTCGCGGCGGTACGGGCGAGCGCGTGAGCCGAGGGAGGCTCGCCGACTACGGGCTCAACTCGGAGCGCCTGCTCATGCGCAAGGTCGGGCCCAAGCGCGACGAGCCCGCCCACTTCGAGCGAGAGCTCGGGAACATCGAGGACAAGCTCATGCTGACCACGGTCGAGAAGGCGGTGGCCTGGGCGCAAGGGAGCTCGATCTGGCCCGACACCTTCGGGCTCGCGTGCTGTGCCATCGAGATGATGTCCATCGTCTCCTCGCGCTACGACGTCGCGCGCTTCGGCGCCGAGGTCTTCCGCTCCTCGCCGCGGCAGGCTGATCTCCTGATCGTCTCCGGCCGCGTCAGCCACAAGATGGCGGCGCCGCTCCGGCAGATCTACGACCAGATGCTGGAGCCGAAGTGGGTGATGGCGATGGGTGCCTGCGCGAGCTCCGCGGGGATGTTCAACAACTACGCCGTCCTGCAGGGAGTGGACAAGATCGTCCCGGTGGACATCTACGTGCCGGGGTGCCCGCCGCGCCCCGAGGCCGTCCTCGAGGGGCTCGTCCGCCTCCAGGAGAAGATCAAGGCGGGCGTGCCGCCGGCGTACGAGATCCGCAGGGTGGCCGAGGGATGAACGGGCTCGCGGCGATCCCCGGTCACCTGGAGACGAGGGAGGCCCACGGGGAGACGACGGTCGTGGTCGAGCGCGAGCGCATCGTGGAGGCCGCGGAGTACGCCCGGGACGAGCTCGGGTTCAACGTGCTCGTCGACCTCACGCCGACGGACTACCTGGGCTGGGGACGCACGGGCGTCGCGGGGTACTGGGGCTCGCCTCCCCCGTCGGCCGAGACGCGCGGCTGGCAGCCCCCGACGCGGGACATCAATGCTCCCGGGTCCTGGGGCCTCCAGAAGCTGCCCGAGCCGAAGCCGAAGCGCTTCTCCGTCTCCTACCACCTCCTCTCGGTCGCCGACGAGCCCCGTCGCCTGCGCCTGCAGCTCTGGTGCGACGACGGCGAGCCGCTTCCGAGCGTCGTCTCCGTGTGGCCCACGGCCGACTGGTTCGAGCGCGAGGCGTGGGACATGATGGGAATCCCCGTCGAGGGCCACCCGAACCTTGTCCGGCTCCTCATGGACGACGACTGGGAAGGCCACCCGCTGCGCAAGGACTACCCGCTGGGCGGCGAGCCCGTGCGGTTCTCGGACGAGGAATAGGGGCCGTGGCCGTCTCGCTGACGAGGGCCGAGCGCGAGGGACGCCCCGTCCGCGCGCCGATCTACGCGGGAACGCGAATCCCCGTTCCGATCCCGACGGTGCTGCAAGTCCCCGAGGAGCTGCGCCGGACGGGCGACGTCCTCGAGGTCAACTTCGGTCCGAACCACCCGTCCACGCACGGCGTCCTGCGGCTCGTCGTCGAGCTGAACGGCGAGCGCGTCGTCGGGATCAAGGCCGTCGTCGGCTACCTCCACACGGGGTTCGAGAAGAACATGGAGGCGAAGACGTACTGGAAGGGGATCACGTACGCGCCCCGCATGGACTACGTGGCCTTCCAGAACAACGAGCTCGTCTTCGTCCTCGCCGTCGAGAAGCTCCTCGCGATCGACGTGCCGCCGAAGGCGCACTGGATGCGAACGCTCATGGCCGAGCTGAACCGGATCCACTCGCACCTCGTCTTCCTCGGGACGGGGGCGCTCGAGCTCGGCGCCATCTCCATGTTCTGGTACTGCTTCCGCGAGCGGGACGCGATCCTCGATCTCTTCGAGCTCGTCGCCGGGTTCCGCATGCACACGCGCTACTTCCAGGCCGGCGGCCTCGCCGAGGACATCCCCGTCGGCTTCTACGAGGAGTGTCAGAAGTTCTGCGACGTGATGCCCGCCCGGATCGACGAGTACGAGGGGATGCTGTCGCAGCAGGCGATCTTCCTCGAGCGCACGCAGGGGATCGGCCTCCTCTCCGCCGAGGACGCGATCGCGCTCGGGCAGTCCGGCCCGATCCTCCGCGCCTCCGGGGTGGACTGGGACCTGCGCAAGCGGGAGCCCTACTGCGCCTACGGAGAGATCGACTTCGACGTGCCCGTGTACCCGAACGGCGACGTCTACGACCGCTACAAGGTGCGGGTAGACGAGATGCGCGAGTCCGTCCGGATCGTCCAGCAGTGCCTCGACGGTATGCCGGAGGGACCGTGGATCTCCGACGACCGGAAGGTCGTCCTTCCGCCCCGCCACGAGCTCCACACCTCGATGGAGAGCCTGATCCACCATTTCAAGCTCGTCACCGAGGGGTACCGCGTCCCCGAGGGCGAGGTGTACGTGCCGGTCGAGTCCCCGCGGGGTGAGCTCGGGTGCTACCTCGTCTCGGACGGCGGCCCGAAGCCGTGGCGCGTCAAGTTCCGCGCTCCCTCCTACGTCGCCCTGGAGGCGACGGCGACGGTCATGTCGGACGCCCTGATCGCGGATCTGATCGCGATCGTGGGGTCGCTCGACTCTGTGATGGGCGAGGTCGACCGGTGACGGCGGCTGAGCGCCGGCCGGGGCGCGGCCTCCCGCCCGGCGCGCGCCCCGGAACCCCGAACGGCGCCTAAGTGGCCGAGAGCACGCTCTACGAGGCGATCCAGGCGATGGCCTCGCAGTATCCGGTCGCTCGCTCGGCCATCATGCCGGCCCTCCACCTCGCGCAGGACCAGTACGGGTGGCTGCCGCCGGAGGCGCTCCGCGAGGTCGCCGACGCGCTCGACGTCACGCCGGCGTACGTGGCCGCCGTGGCGAGCTTCTACGACATGTACCACCTCGAGCCGGTCGGCCGGCACGAGGTCGCCGTGTGCACGAACGTCTCCTGCGCCCTCGTCGGCGCCCAGGCCGTCGTGGAGGCGTTCGAGGAGGAGTTGGGAATCGCAGCGGGCGAGACGACGCCTGACGGGAACGTGACGCTGCGGACCTTCGAATGCCTGGGCGGGTGCGGCTGGGGCACCGTCGTCGCCGTCGACTGGCGCTACCGCGAGCGGGTCACCGCGGCCGATGTCGCCGCGATCGTCCGCGAGCTCGAAGAGGCCGATGGCGCTTAGGGAGCTCCTCCTCCAGCACGGCGACCGGGACCTGACGAGCCTCGCCGAGTACACGCGCATCGGAGGCTACGAGGCGCTCCGCCAGGCGCTCGGGATGGACCGCGAGACCATCGTCGAGTCGGTGCTCGCCTCGGGCCTGCGTGGACGCGGCGGCGCCGGGTTTCCCGCCGGGCGCAAGGCCGGCTTCATCCCGAAGCCCGCCCAGCGCCGCGCGCCGGCCTACCTGACGGTGAACGCCGACGAGTCGGAACCCGGCACCTTCAAGGACCGCGAGATCATGCTGCGGATCCCGCACGCGGTGATCGAAGGCTCGCTGATCGCCGCGTACGCGATCGACGCGGCGCACGTGTTCGTCTACCTCCGCGGCGAGTACCTGGAGGAGTTCGAGGTCATGCGCCGCGCGCTGGAGGAGGCGCGCAGCGAGGGCCTCGCCGGCGGTGACGTCCTCGGCTCCGGCTGGAGCTGCGCGATCGTCCTCCACCGGGGCGCCGGTGCCTATATCTGCGGCGAGGAGACGGCCCTCCTCGAGTCCCTCGAGGGCAAGCGGGGCCAGCCCCGCTCCAAGCCGCCCTTCCCGGCCATCTCCGGCGTGTACGCCTCGCCGACGCTGATCAACAACGTGGAGACGCTCGCCACCTATCCCTTCGTGGTTCGGATGGGCGGCGAGGAGTACGCGCGGATCGGCGTCGAGAACTCCACGGGAACGCGCGTCTTCTCGCTCTCGGGCAACGTCGCCAGGGGCGGGAACTACGAGCTCGAGCTGGGCACGCCGCTCCGCGAGCTCGTCTACGAGGTGGGGGGCGGGGTCCCGGACGGCCGGACGCTGAAGGCGATCATCCCCGGCGGCTCCTCCGTCCCCGTCCTCACGGCGGACGAGGTCGACACGCCGCTCGACTTCGACGGGATGGCGCGGGCGGGGACGATGCTCGGCTCCGGCGCGGTGATCGTGATCGACGACCGAGCGTGCATGGTCCAGCTCGGCCTCAGAGTCGCGCAGTTCTACCAGCACGAGTCGTGCGGGAAGTGCACCCCCTGCCGGGAGGGGACGCGCTGGATGGTGCAGATCCTGAAGAAGCTCGAGGAGGGACGCGCCGAGCAGGGGGAGCTCGACCTCCTCCTGAACGTGTGCGACCGGATCCTCGGCAACTGCCTCTGCCCGCTCGGCGACGCAGTGGCGATGCCCGTCGCGAGCTACGTGGCCAAGTTCCGCGAGGAGTACCAGCGCCACATCGACGAGGGCGGGTGCCCGTTCGGCGGCGCATCGTCGCTTGCGGGCGTCCTCGCGCCGGTCGACCAGCACCACGCGCACCAGCGCGCCCAGATCGAGGTCCCGGTGCATGAGCTCGCCTGACGGAAACCGCGCCGCCGAGCTCGTGCAGGTGAACGTGGACGGGCGCGAGATCAGCGTCCCCAAGGGGACGGGGATGATCGAGACCGCTCTCGCCGCGGGGGTGGAGATCCCCGTGTTCTGCTACGAGCCGCGCCTCGGCCCGCCCGTCGGCGCGTGCCGCATGTGCCTCTGCGAGGTCGAGGGGATGCCGAAGCTGCAGGCAGCGTGCACGCTCACGGCGCAGGACGGCCTCGAGCTGCGCACGGCGCAGACGAGCGAGAAGGCGGCCGAAGGCCAGAACGCCGTCCTCGAGTTCATCCTCTTGAACCACCCGCTCGACTGCCCCGACTGCGACAAGGGCGGCGAGTGCCCGCTCCAGGACCTGACGTTCCGCTGGGGCCCGGGGCGGACGCGCATGCACTTTCCGAAGCGGACCTTCGACAAGCCGATCCCGATCTCGCCTGCGATCACGCTCGACCGCGAGCGCTGCATCCTTTGCTACCGCT
>JACVSB010000347.1 GCA_014534155.1 Thermoleophilia bacterium | reverse complement strand
CGATCCATTACCTCGGGGAATCCGCCGAACCGACGTGCGGAGAAACCCTGATGGTGAGTGGCCGCTGCGACGCTTGCCGCCTCGCGCCCACGCCGAACGGCGCGTCAACGTCGGAGCGCCGGGCTAGAGGCCGGGCGTGAGCCGGCGGGCCACGCCGGCCGCGACCGCCTTCGGGCGCTGCTGCTCGCCCATGACCGCGTTCATGACGACGAGCGCGCCGGTGAGCGCGGGCACGCTCCACTGCACGAGGTGGAGCCGCCGCTGCGCGGCGGCGACGTCGGGCGGGGTCTCGGGCGCGGGCTCCGTGGCCTCGGCGATCGGCGGATCGCCCGCCTCGTCGATCGTGTTCCCGAGCCGCGCGGCGTAGGCGGTCGCGGCGAGCGCGAGGAGCGTCACGGCGCCCTTCGCGAGCCCCAGCGAGGTGACGCCGCGCTGCGCGACGAGCCGGCCGCGGTTCGCGCGCGTGAGAAGCGCCGCCGAGACGACGTGCGTCGCGATCCCGGCGTTCTGGATCGGCGCCCACCGGTTCCAGCCGGCGCTCGGCACGCGGGCGCGTTGACGGGGATCTTCGATCTCCTCGGCTGCGCCGTGGAGCCCGACGTTGGCCATGAACGACCCGCCGAACCACGCCGCGAGGCCGAGGTCGTGCAGCGAGCGGACGAAGGGGTTCGTGAGCGCCACAGGCGCTCCTCGTACCGCAGGCGTCGCGCCCGCAAACGCTCCTGACGACACGCCCGTCAGCGCTGGGAACGCCTCACCCGGTAGTCGATGAACGTCGCGTACTGCGACTGGCGCACGCCCGCGTGCTCCAGCTCGAGGGTGTGCGAGAACCCCTCGAAGAGCCGCTTGCCACCGCCGAGGATGACGGGCGCGACGATGATCGTGAGCTCGTCGACGAGCCCCGCGGCGAGCGCCTGGCGGATGACGTCTGCTCCGCCCATGACGTGGACGTCCTTGCCCGCGGCTGCCCCCGCCGCTCGTTCGACCGCTTCCTCGACCCCGGAGACGAACGTGAACGCGCCCCCTTCGGGCTCTTCCTCCGGACGGTGGGTGACGATGAAGAAGGGGAGGCCCCACGGGTTCTGGCCGCCCCAGTGCCGTGCCGCCTCGTACGTCCGGCGTCCCCCGACGACCGCGCCGACCCTGGACGTCGCTTCCGCGAGCCAGGCCGCGTCCTCGCCCGTCGGCTCGCCCCTCGGCTCGCTCTCGTACGTCCACGGACCGCCGAAGACCCAGTAGTGGAGCCGCTCGCCCCCCTCGCCTAGTCCCTTCCCGGGGCCGTCGCCGGGGCCGGTGACGTAGCCGTCGACCGACGTCGTGATCCCTGCAAGAACCTTCGTCATCGAAGCACCTCCGTTCACGTGGGCCGTCGCCACTGAGACTCCGGACGCGAGCGAGACCCATCGCGGCTCACGTCCCGCGTCGCTGCCGGACGAGCGCAGCGCAGGCGCGGCTCGACGG
>JACVSB010000282.1 GCA_014534155.1 Thermoleophilia bacterium | reverse complement strand
CTCCGTGCCGCCGACGTGGCGCCCGCGCTCGCCGCGCGCGGCGGCCGGCCGCTCCTTCTCGTCGACATCGCCGTCCCGCGCGATCTCGACCCGGCGATCGCCGAGCTCCCGGGCGCCGTTCTCTACGACCTCGACGCGCTCGGGCCCGAGGCGGGGGACCGCAACGCGGCCGCCGGCGAGGCCGAGGCCATCGTCGCCGACGAGGCCCGCGCGTTCGGCCGCTGGCTCCGCGCGCTCGACGTCGTCCCCGTGGTCCGCGCGCTCCGCGCGCGCGGGGAAGCGATCCGGGCCGGCGAGCTCGCGCGCGCCGAGCCGCGCCTGCGCGAGCTCTCGCCCGAGGGCCGAAAGCAGGTGGAGGCGCTCACCGCCCAGATCGTGAACAAACTCCTCCACGAGCCCACGGTCCGCGTCAAGGCCGCGGACGATCCGAGCTACGCCTCAGCGCTCGAGCACCTGTTTGCGCTCGACGACGCGAGCGCGTGAGCACGGCCGGCGCCGTCCTCGCCCGCCGCGCGCTCGAGCTCATCCCCGGAGGCGTGAACTCGCCGGTCCGCGCGATGCGAGCCGTCGGGCTCGCCATGCCCGTGATCGCGCGAAGCGGCGCGGGCGCCTACATCGAGGACGTCGAGGGCAGGCGATACGTCGACTGGGTGCTCTCGTGGGGACCCCTCCTCTTCGGCCATGCCGACGCCGAGACGATCACCGCTGTCACCGAGGCGGCGAGACGGGGGACGACGTTCGGAGCGACCACCGAGGCCGAGGTGGAGCTCGCCGCGGAGATCGTGGACGCCTTTCCCTCGATCGAGCAGGTTCGCCTCGTCTCGTCCGGAACCGAGGCGGCGATGAGCGCAATCCGTCTCGCTCGGGCCGCGACCGGACGGGACGGCATCCTCAAGTTCTCTGGCTGCTACCACGGCCACGTCGACGCACTCCTCGCGGAGGCGGGGTCCGGCGTGGCGACGCTCGCGATCGCCTCCACGCCGGGTGTCCCGCAGTCCGTCGTACGCGACACGCTCGTCGTCCCCTACAACGACCTCGCGGCCGCACGCGCGGGCGCGCGCGAACGCGAGCTCGCCTGCGTCCTCGTCGAGCCCGTCGCGGCCAACATGGGCGTCGTTCCGCCCGACGAGGGCTTCCTGGAGGGGTTGCGCTCGCTCTGCGACGAGACCGGTGCGCTCCTCGTCTTCGACGAGGTCGTGACCGGCTTTCGCCTTGCTCGGGGCGGCGCCCAGGAGCGGTTCGGCGTGCGCCCCGACCTCACGATCCTGGGCAAGATCCTGGGCGGCGGCCTGCCCGTCGGCGCGTTCGGAGGGCGCAGGGAGGTCATGGAGCTCCTCGCCCCCGCCGGCGAGGTCTACCAAGCGGGGACGCTCTCGGGCAACCCGCTCGCGACCGCGGCGGGGCTCTCGGTGCTGGGGCGGCTTCGCGACGCGGGCGTCTACGAGGAGCTCGAGCGGCGAGGCGCGCGTCTGGAGGCGGCGCTCGCCGAGGCTGCCGGCCCACATGCTCGGGTGCAGCGCGTCGGCGCCATGGCGACGCTCTTCTGCCGCCCCGGCGCCGTCCGGAACCTCGAAGACGCCCGCGCCGGAGACGCGGCGCGCTACGGCGCGCTCTTCCGCCACCTCCTCGCGCGCGGCGTCTACGTCCCGCCCTCGCCCTTCGAGGCGCTGTTCGTCTCCCTCGCGCACGGAGAGCGCGAGGTCGACCTCACGGCGGAGGCAATCGCCGACTTCTTCGCAGACCCGGCGTAGCGGCGCGACGACGAGTCAGCGCACCGGGAGCACGAGGCGCGCCGGGTCGTAACCTGCTTTCGTCGCGAGCACCGAGATGGTTCCTCGCCGCCGTGCCAAGATGCTGAAGCCGACGCGTCCGGTGGCCCCGGTGAGCTTCGTCTGCGCCCGGATGCCGGCGCCGGAGACGCGCACCCGGGCGCGGCTGACAGGGCCAAGCCGGTCGGTCGCGATAATCGTCACCTGCGTCCGGCGGCGCCTGGCCGGCACCCCGAGTGCGCGAAGACGCATGACCTGAGCGCGGATCAACTGCTGCGAGCCGGTGAAGTCTCCCGTGTTGTTGTCCGCGTCGACCGCGGCCACGCGCCAGTAGAGCCGTCCGCCCTCTCGGTAGATCGGGTTGCTCATCGGCGG
>JACVSB010000306.1 GCA_014534155.1 Thermoleophilia bacterium | reverse complement strand
CGTCCCCAGGCACAGGCGGCATCTGCTCCCGGGAGAGCGCCGTCTTCCCCGTCTTCCACACTCCTACAACTACAACGAGGACTTTCTAGATGACCTCCCTAGATACCGTTGCCGCCACCAGCATGAGGATTTCCTGTCGAAGCGAAGAGCTCGCCGAGAAGCTCGCCGTCGTGGGGCGCGGCGTCTCCACCCGCACGGCGGTGCACGTGCTGACCGGGATCCTCGTTCGCGCTGTCGGCGACCGCTTGGAGCTAGCTGCGACGGACATGGAGATCTCGCTTCGCGTCACGCTCGAGGCGGCGGTGGACGAACCCGGCGCCGTCGTGGTGCCCGGGCGTCTGCTCGTCGATATCGCGCGGCTCCTTCCGCCGGGGGAAGTCACGATCGAGAGCCGTGCCGAGGAGGGGCTCGCGCGGCTCACGTGCGGGCCTGCCGCCTATGGGCTGCACACGTTCAACCCGGAGGATTTCCCGCGCCTGCCCGAGCCGGCCGGCGACGGGTCGTTCGCGGTCGAGAAGGCCGCGTTCCTCGAGACGGTTGGCAAGGTCGGCCGGTCTGCCTCGAGGGACGAGTCGCGGCCGGTCCTGACCGGCATCCTCGTCCAGTTCCAGGACGGCAAGCTCATCATGGCGGCAACGGACTCGTACCGCCTGAGCGTGAAGGAGACGGCGCTCGAGCACGCGCCGGCGAGCGACGTGGAGGCGATCGTGCCGGCGCGCGCGCTGACGGAGCTCGCGCGCGTCGCCCAGGCGGCGGCGTCCGGGGAGCTCGAGATCGGCGTGCGCGAGAACCAGATCGTCTTCTCGATCGAGGGGGTCACCCTGACTGCGCGGCGCATCGACGGCCAGTTCCCGAACTACAAGCAGCTCGTGCCGGACGCGTTCGAGGCCGAGGTCGTGCTCGGCCGCGACGAGTTCCTCGACGTCGTCCGCCGGACGTCGCTCATGGCGCAACGGAAGTCACCTCTTCGCCTGCGCTTCGAGGAGGGACAGGTGACGGTCTCCGCGCAGACGCAGGACGTGGGCGAGGCCCGCGAGTCGCTCCCCGTCCGCTACGAGGGCGAGACGCTGGAGATCGGGTTCAACGCCGAGTTCCTTCGCGACGGGCTCGAGTCCATCGGCGACGACCGCGTCCGCCTGAAGCTGATCAGCCCGCTCCGCCCCGGCCTGATCCAGGGCGAGGCCGACGACTTCCAGTACCTCATCATGCCGATCCGCCTCGCGGGCTGATCGTTCGCGCCGTCTCTCTTCGCGACTACCGCTCCTACCCGGCGCTCGAGCTCGCGCTCGAGCAGGGGCTCGTGCTCGTCACGGGGGCGAACGGCGTCGGCAAGACGAACCTGCTCGAGGCCCTTCACGTGGGCGCGCAGGGCTTCTCCCCGCGAACCCGGGCCGACGCGCGCCTCATCCGCTTGGGGGCCGAGGCGGCGCGGGTCACGCTCGCGGGCAGCGAGGGCGGCGTCCCGGTGGAGACGGCGGTGACGCTGACGCGCGGCGGCCCGAAGCGGATTCGCGTGAACGGGGCTGCGCTCGCAAGCGGCGACGAGCTTCGGGGCCGCCTCTCGGCCCTCGTCTTCGTGCCCGACCGCCTCGCCGTCGTCAAGGGAGGCCCTCTGGTGCGGCGCGCGTACGTCGACCGCATGCTCGGACGCCTCTTCCCCGCCGAGCGGGACCTCGCGGCCGACTACGGCCGGTCGCTCGCCCAGCGAAACGAGGCGCTCCGGCGGGTACGCGCCGGCAGCTCCACCCTCGCCGCCGTTGCGCCGTGGACCGAGAGCGTGGCGCAACTCGGCGCCCGGCTCGACGG
>JACVSB010000051.1 GCA_014534155.1 Thermoleophilia bacterium | reverse complement strand
CTCTTCGTGCTCGCCGCGGACGCGGCGATCGGGGGCGGCGACCGCTTCATCGCCGCACGGGTCTTCGCGGCCCCGCGCCCCGTCGTGATCGCCCTGAACAAGGTCGACCGGGCCGAGCCGGCGCAGATCGCCGAGCAGATCAAGCGTTCGGCGGCGCTCGGCGACTTCCACGCGCTCCACCCGATCAGCGCGCGCACCGGCGACGGCGTCGGAGCGCTGCGGGCGGAGCTCGTCGATCTCCTCCCCGAGGGGCCCGCCTACTTCCCGTGCGACCGCATCACCGATCTTCCCCTCGAGGCGCGCGTCGCCGAGCTCGTCCGCGAGCAGGCGCTCGCGCTCACGCGCGACGAGGTTCCGCACTCGCTCACGGTCGAGGTGGAGGAGATCGAAGACGGGCGCGTCTCGGCGACGGTCTTCGTCGAGACGGAGTCGCAGAAGGGAATCGTGGTCGGAAGGGGCGGGCGTATGATCAGGGAGATCGGCTCGCGCGCGCGCCCGGAGATCGAGCGCCTCCTCGTCCGCAGGGTGTTCCTCGAGCTCACGGTGAAGGCGAGGCCGCGCTGGCGGCGCGACGAAGCGATGCTCGAACGGCTCGGGATCTAGAGAAGGGGGTCGTGCACGTGGTGGTCGACGCGGATCGGTTCGAGGAGCGGCTTCGCGACTACGTCTACGAGAGCTCCGAGGAGGCGCGCGCCGTCCGGGTGGGGGAGAAGGAGGTGAGCGAGCACGCGGCCATCGTGGCGCGCTACGCCGACCTCTTCACGCGCGAGCAGCACGCGGCGCTGGCTGAGGCCGAGGCGGCCGGGAGCGGGGACGAGGGCGAGCGGCTCCTCCGCTTGCGCGAGGGCTGCGCGGGCGGGATCGTGTCGCTCGAGCTCGCCGACGCCTACGACGCGCTCCAGAACCGCGTGCTCGCCGAGCGCGTCGAGTTCAACGGCGACACGATGCCCCTTCGCACGGCGCAGGCTCAGGTCGCCGTCCTCGACTCCTACGCCGAGCGCGAGGAGCTCGGACACCTGGCGGGGGACGCGTCCGCGCGCCTGAACGACGACCGCCTGGCGCTCCTGCGTCGCGGCGAGGCGCTCGAGGCGGAGCTCTCCGGCGAGCCGGATCCCGTGCGCCGAAGCGAGGAGCTCAAGGGAATCGACCTGCACGAGCTCTCGCAGGCGCTGGACGAGGCCGCGCGCCGGCAGGAGCCGTCCTACCTCGACCTGCGCGGGCGCTGGCTCGCACGCGTCCTCGGGGACGAGCGCGAGGACGAGCCGTCCTCGTACCACGTGGCGTACCTGCGCCGGATGTCCCCGCTCGCCGACGTGTACAGCAAGGAGCGCGCCGTCCCCGTCTGCGTCGAGACGCTCGCCCGGCTCGGCTTCGACCTGGCGGCGGAGGAGCGGATCCGGCTCGACCTCGACGACCGGCCGCAGAAGAACCCGCGCGCGTGCGTGATCGCCTCGGACCCGCCCGCGGTCGTCCACCTGATCACCCGGGCGCAGGGAGGTCTGCACGACTACCAGGCGCTCCTACACGAGGCCGGCCACGCGCTCCACTACGCGGGGTGCGACGCGCGGCTCCCCTACGCGTTTCGCCGTCTCTCACGCGACCACGCGCTCACGGAGATCTACTCGTTCCTCCTCGAGTCGGTCTCGCGCGAGCCGGGATGGCACGCCGAGCACTTCGCCCTTTCGAGCGGTGACGCTGCCGAGCACGCCGAGGGCACGCGGTTCCTCGAGGTGCTCCTCTTCCGCCGCTACGCCGCGAAGCTCGCCTACGAGCTCGAGGTCTGGTCGGACTTCGACCGCGCGCCGGAGTACGCCCCGATGTACGCCGAGGTGATCCGTGCCGCGACCGGCTTCCGCTACCGCCAGGACAACTACCTCGCCGACATGGACGACGGCTTCTACTCCGCGGACTACCTCCGCGCGTGGATCCGCACGGCGCAGCTGCGCGCCTACCTGCGGGAGGCCGTCGGCTCCGACTGGTGGGCCGACCCCCGCACCGGCGAGTTCCTGCGCGGGCTCTTCCGCGAGGGCACACGCCCGGCGAGCGAGGACGTCGCAGCGCGGATCGGCTTCGACGCGCTGGACACGAGACCGCTGCTCGATGAGCTCGTCGAGGCCGCCTGATCGGCGCCGCCGTCACCGGTCGCGCTGGGCGTAATGGCGCGCGAGCCAGGCGCTCAGGCCGTCGAGGCCGGGAAAGAGGACGCGCTCGGTCACGTTCGCCTGGTCGAGCTTGTCCCGTACTTCCCACTTCAGTTCGGCCGGGATGACGATCCGCCGTGCGAGGACCGGGTGCGATCCCAGCCAGTCCTCCAGGCTCGCCCGCGCATCGGACATGAGCGAGAAGAGCGCGTACTGGTTCACGATCCGCTCGTCCAGCGAGGGCGGCTCGAAGAAGACCGCGAACGGCTCCTCGGCCAGCGCATCGAGCTCGTCCAGCGAGGCCGCGGCTCGCGAGAGCATCTCCGTCGTGAAGACGTTGCCGCGCTCGGCCGCGAGCACGCGCCGTAGAGGCTCGGGCAACGTCTCGTGCGCCCGCACGAAGTCGACCGCCCACACCGCCGCGTCGGCGCCGTAGCGGTCGAGCCCCTCCGTGGCGAAATGGAGCGCCACGTAGGGCGAGTAGCTCCAGTCGAGGACACGCGTCGGGAGGTGGTGGTGCTTCGCGAGGGCTAGCCACTCCCACGGGGAGTCGAGCGTGACCGCGTCGCGGCGCGCGTACTTGCGGAAGTTGCGCAGGAGGTGTGCCTCGAGCCCGGCGTAGTCGCCGCCGAGGCGGGCGAGGCTCGTGGGCAGCCCGTCGCGCGCGTCGGCCTGACCGCGGAACGCGAGGTTCGAGCGGAAGCGGCCGAGATCCTCCTGCCAGGCGTCCTCGAAGAGTCGCTCCTGGAGCTCGAGCCAGGATTCGACGCGGCTTTCCGCGACCACGCCGGCTAGGCGTACCGGACGCGGCTCCGTCCTGT
Source organism: Thermoleophilia bacterium (assembly GCA_014534155.1). The sequence continues at coordinate 5,926 of JACVSB010000051.1, read as the reverse complement.
CAAGCCGAGGGTCGCCGCCCGCGTCTCCGGTCACCGCGGACGGCTCGCGCTCCGGACGAGGCTAGACTCACCCGCGTGGCGCAGGCGCCTGCTTTGCCCCGCGGGTTCGGGCTTCCGCTCGAGCCCAGGCTCCCGCGCGTCGGCTCGGTCGATCAGGTCGGGGTCGAAGAGCGTGCGGCAGCGCTCGCGACCCGCTCGATCAAGCGGGAAGCGAAGCTCTTCGCCCTCGACCTCGCCGTCCGCATGACCGATTTGACCACGCTCGAAGGCGCTGATACGCCGGGGAAGGTCACCGCCCTCGCCTCCAAGGCGGTCCGCCCGGATCCGGCCGATCCCACCGTGCCGTCCGTCGCCGCGCTCTGCATCTACCCCGACCTCGTGCCGCTCGCCCGCGAGCGCCTGAGCGGGACGAGCGTCCGCGTGGCCGCGGTTGCGACCGCGTTCCCCCACGGTCGCTCGCCCCTCGACCTGAAAGTCGAGGAGGCCCGCCGGGCCGCCGCGCTCGGCGCGGACGAGATCGACATGGTCATCGACCGCGGCGCGCTCCTTTCGGGCCGCCACGCCAAGGTCTACGAGGAGGTGCGCCAGGTCAAGGAGGCGATCGGCGGGGCACACCTGAAGGTCATCCTCGAGACGGGCGAGCTCGGGACGTACGACAACGTGCGGCGGGCGAGCCTGCTCGCGATCGCGGGCGGCGCCGACTTCATCAAGACGTCGACGGGCAAGATCCAGCCGGCGGCGACCCTCCCCGTGACGCTCGTCATGCTCGAGGTGGTGCGAGACGTCTGGGAGGAGACGGGCCGCCGCGTGGGCGTCAAGGCGGCGGGTGGGATCCGCACCGCCAAGCAGGCGGTCCAGCAGCTCGTCCTCGTCAACGAGACGCTCGGCCCGGAATGGCTCACGCCGGACCTCTTCCGCCTGGGCGCCTCGTCCCTCCTGAACGACATCCTGATGCAGGTTCGCAAGGAGAAGACCGGCCGCTACCAGAACCCGGAGTACTTCACGCTTGACTAGGGACTCGCACGAGGAGCAGGGGATCGACCGGAGGCCGCCCGGAAGCGTCCCGAAAGAGCGGGAGCGTTCGCCCGTTCCGGCGGCCTTCGAGTACGCACCCGCGCCCGAGTCGCGCGAGGTCGTGAGGCTTGAGGCGCGCTACGGCCTCTTCATAGGCGGCGACTGGGTGGAACCGCGCTCCGGCGAGTACCGCGAGACGCTCAACCCGGCGACGGAAGAGCCGCTGGCGGAAGTCGCGTACGGGGGCGCCGAGGACGTTGAGCTCGCCGTCGCCGCAGGCCGCGAGGCGTTCGCGAACGGCTGGAGCGACCTGCCTTCCGGGGAGCGCGCGAAGTACCTCTTCCGAGTCGCGCGCATCCTGCAGGAGCGCTCCCGCGAGTTCGCCGTTCTGGAGTCGCTGGACGGCGGAAAGCCGATCCGGGAAGCGCGCGACGTCGACCTGCCGCTCTCGGCCGCCCACTTCTTCTACTACGCGGGCTGGGCGGACAAGCTCGAGTACGCCTTCCCCAACCGGCGTCCCCGCCCGCTCGGGGTCGCGGGCCAGGTGATCCCGTGGAACTTCCCGCTCCTCATGCTCGCGTGGAAGGTGGCGCCGGCGCTCGCGACCGGAAACACGGTCGTCCTGAAGCCCGCCGAGACGACCCCGCTCTCGGCGCTTCTCTTCTGCGACGTCCTGCGCCAGGCCGGGCTTCCGCCGGGCGTCGTCAACATCGTCACGGGCGACGGGCGGGCGGGCGCCGAGATCGTCAGGCACCCCGACGTCGACAAGGTTGCCTTCACCGGCTCCACCGAGGTGGGGAAGGAGATCCAGCGCGCGCTCGCGGGGTCGGGGAAGAAGCTGACCCTCGAGCTGGGCGGGAAGGCGGCGAACGTGATCTTCGACGACGCGCCGCTCGACCAGGCGGTCGAGGGGATCGTGAACGGCATCTACTTCAACCAGGGGCACGTCTGCTGCGCCGGCTCGCGGCTCCTGGTGCAGGAGTCGATCTACGAGCCCGTGATCGAGAAGCTGAAGCGGCGGATGGCGACGCTTCGCGTCGGCGACCCGCTGGACAAGAACACGGACATCGGCGCCATCAACTCGGAGCGGCAGCTCCTGAAGATCAAGGAGCTCGTGGCGAGCGGGGAGGAGGAGGGCGCCGAGGTCTACCAGCCGCCCTGCCGGCTTCCGGAGAAGGGGTGGTTCTTCCCGCCGACGGTGTTCACCTCGGTGGGGCAGAGCTACCGGATCGCGCAGGAGGAGATCTTCGGCCCGGTCCTCTCCGTGCTCACCTTCCGGACTCCGGAGGAGGCGGTCGAGAAGGCGAACAACACCGCCTACGGCCTCTCCGCGGGGGTGTGGACCGACAAGGGGTCGCGGATCCTGGCGCTTGCAAGGAGCCTGCGCGCGGGAGTCGTCTGGGCCAACACCTACAACCGCTTCGACCCCGCCTCCCCCTTCGGGGGCTTCAAGGAGTCGGGCTTCGGCCGCGAGGGTGGGCTGCACGGGCTGGAGCCGTACGTGCGCTTCGAGTGATGGCGCGCCTGCCCGTCGCGAAGACGTACAAGCTCTACGTCGGCGGGGCCTTCCCGCGCTCGGAATCCGGGCGCTCCTACGAGGTCGAGGGCGCCAACGTGGCGCGTGCCTCGCGCAAGGACGTTCGCGACGCGGTCCGCGCGGCGCGCGCCGGGTTCGGCGCGTGGGCGGCGGCGACCGCCTCTAACCGTGGACAGGTCCTGTACCGGATCGCGGAGATGCTCGACGGGCGCCGCTCCCAGTTCGCGGCGCTCGCGGGCGACGAAGGCGAGGTCGACGAGGCGGTCGACCGCTGGGTCTGGTACGCCGGCTGGGCGGACAAGCTCGCGCAGGTGCTCGGCTCCTCGAACCCCGTTTCGGGCCCATACTTCAACTTCAGCGTCCCCGAGCCGGTAGGCGTCGTGGGCATCGTCGCGCCCGAGTCGCCGCCCCTCGCTGGGCTCGTCTCGCGCCTCGCCCCCGCGATCGTCGGGGGCAACGCCGCGGTCGTGCTCGCGTCGGAGCGCCGACCGCTCGCCGCGGTCACCCTGGCGGAGGTCCTCGCGACCTCGGACGTGCCGGCCGGCGTCGTGAACATCCTCACCGGCCGCAAGGAGGAGCTCGCGCCGGCCCTCGCCGCGCACCTCGACGTCGACGCGCTGGATCTCGCGGGCGCGGCCGACGACCGCGGCGAGCTCGAGCGCCTCGCGGCCGAGAACGTGAAGCGCGTCGTCCGAAGCGGGGCGGGACAATCGCCGTGGCATGCTGCCGCGTTCCTCGAGATGAAGACCGTCTGGCATCCGATCGGGGTCTAGCGTGAGCCGGTTCAGCCAGGCGATCTCGGAGGGCGACGGGATCTCCGTCGTCCCCACGCTCGACGGGGACGTCGCGGGGCTCGCGGCGGCCGCCGAGGCCGCCGGCGCCGAGGCGGTCGCCGTGAGCAGCGAGGACGAAGCCGAGATCGCACGCGAGCGGACGAGCCTTCCCATCCTGGTGCGCGACCCGGGCTCCGAGATCGGCGCAGGCGACGCGTACGTCGTCGTGTTCGAGTGGGTTGCCGGCGAGGAGGGGCTGCTCGAGGAGGTGAACGCGCGCCTGCAGGAGGCGGGCGTCGAGTGCGTCGTGGACGTGCAGGACGACGAGGAGCTCCGGCAGGCGCTCGACCGGATCGACCCCGACGTCGTCTTCATCTCCCGCCGAGCGGACGGAACCGACGAGGAGGAGCTCGAGCGCGCGCTCGACCTCCTGCCCGACGTGCCGGCGGGGAAGCTCGTGATCGCGGAGAGCGCGATCCTCGCGCGCGAGCAGGTCCTCGCCCTCGAGCGGGCGGGCGTCGATGCGCTCGTCGTGCGGGACCTCGGCGGGCTGCCCGACTTCGGCGACGCGCTGGAGGACCTCGTGGGCGGCACGCAGCCCGGCCGGTAGGCGGGGTGGAGGCGAAGGGGGCTCTCGCGCGGGCGCCGGCGCGGCGCGTGGAGCGGGCGGGGGCGGCGGCTCCCGGGGAAGCGGTCGCCGTCGGCGCCGCGGTCTTCCTCTCGGGCGCCGTGCTCCTCTCCGTCGAGATCGCCGCGAGCCGCGTGGTCGCGCCCGCCTTCGGCAACTCCCTGTACGTCTGGGGCTCGCTTATCGGCGTCGTCCTCGCCGGCCTCGCAGTCGGCTACTGGCTCGGCGGCGTCGCCGCCGACCGGGCGCCCGCGCCCGCGCTCCTCTCCGTCGTGATCGTGCTCGGCGCGCTCGCAGTCCTCCTCGTTCCGCTCCTGGACGACCCCGTGCTCGCTGGAATCGTCGCGTGGGACCCCGGGCCGCGCCTCAGCCCCCTGCTCGCGGCGATCGCGCTCTTCGCCCTCCCCAGCGTCGTGCTGGCCGCCGTGACTCCGGTCGCCGTTCGCCTCCGCACGCGCTCCCTCGCGCGCGCAGGGCGCACGGCGGGCCGCCTCTTCTCCGTCTCGACGGCGGGGTCGATCGCGGGGACGTTCGCGACGGCGTTCTTCCTCATCCCCGAGGTCGGTACGGAGCAGCTCTTCCAGCTCGCCGCGGCGGCGCTCTTCGCCGCCGCCGGCGTCGTCGCGCTGCTCGAGCGGCGCCTCGTCGCCGTTCTCGCGCTGGCCGCGCTTGCAGGCGGGCTCGGGTACGTGGGCGCGGCGCGGGAGCCGGCGGGAGCGCAGCGGCTCTCGGGCGCGGCGGCGCAGAACTGGTCCCCGGTCTACCGCACGCGCGGCTACGGCTTCCTCGACGCCCGCGACGCGCTGGTCGAGCGGGGCGATTCGGACCTTCGGGTCGCCTTCGCGAAGGACACGCAGTACCACCGCTTGGCCGTCGTCGACGACGACTCGACGCGCTACCTGCGCTTCGACAACTCGCTGCAGAGCGCGATGTACCTCGACGACCCCTTTCGCACGCGTTTCCGGTACACCGACTTCTTCCACCTCGGCCTCGCCTACGACCCCGGTGCACGCGACGTCCTCTTCGTCGGCCTCGGCGCTGGGTCGTCGCCGAAGCGGATGTGGCGGGACTTCCCGGAGCTCCGGCTGCACGCGGTCGAGCTCGACTCCGTCGTGGTCGACGTCGCCCACCGGTACTTCGCCGTCCCGAAGGACGACGCGCGCCTGACGGTCGAGGTCGGCGACGGCCGTCGCCTGCTCGCGCGAAGCGACAGGCGCTGGGACGTGATCGTGATCGACGCGTTCTTCGCGGACGCGATCCCGTTCCACCTCGTGACGCGCGAGTTCCTCGACCTCGCCCGAAGCCGGCTTGCCCCCGGCGGCGTCGTCGTTACGAACGTGATCGGTGCCCTCTCCGGCCCGGGGTCGCGGCTCTTCCGTTCGGTCTACAAGACGTACCGGGCGGCGTTTCCCACCGTGCTCGTGCACCCTGTCGTCGAGCCCGGCCGCGGCGCGCCCGCCGCGTACCGGAACCTCATCGTCGTCGCGACCGACGCGGCCGCGCCGGACCGCACCTTACACGCCGAGCGGTGGGAGGAGGTCCGCCGGCGGGTTCCTAGCGCCCCCGATCTCGCCCGCGCGATCCGCGACCGCTACGACGCGCCGATCCCCACGGGGGACGTGCCCGTCCTCACGGACGACTACGCGCCGACGGACGCGTTGCTCCTGCTCTTCCAGTAGGCCGCGCAGCCCTTTCGCGCGACGGCCGCCGCGGCTCTACGCGACCCGTCCGTCGACGAGCTCGACGACTCGGTCGAACGACGGCGCTAGGTCCGCGTTGTGAATCGCGACGAGGCAGCTCGTACCCGCGGCCGCGCCGGCACGCAGGGCGCCGAGGACGAGCCCCTCGGACGCCGCGTCCGGGTGACTCGTCGGCTCGTCGGCAAGGAGGACGCGGGGCGCGAGGACGAGCGCCCGCGCGAGCGCAGCGCGCTGCTGCTGGCCAATGGAGGCCTCGGCCGGGACCCGGTCGGCG
>JACVSB010000133.1 GCA_014534155.1 Thermoleophilia bacterium | reverse complement strand
GGCGTCCTCCTGGACGTAGTGGCCGGCGTCCCCGACCTCGTGGGCCTCGGCGTCGGGGAAGCGGCGCCGCCAGTCCTCGAGCGTCTCGGCGCCGAACGCCGGATCCCTGTCCGGCCACGAGATGAGGATCGGCTTCTCCGCGAGCGCGTCGAGCCCCTCCTCGACCCGCCTACCGAGCGCGTAGCTCGTATGCGCTTCGCTGCGTGGGATGAGCCGCGGGTAGGCGGCCACGCCCGAGCGGCTCTGCCAGCTCGGATGCGGCCGCAGGTACGCCGCCTTCTCGTTCTCGCCGAGCCGCTCCGGGTGAGTCCCCCCGCGGAAGAGGAAGACGCGCGTAAAGACGTGCGCGCCCTTGGCGAGAAGGGCGCCGGTGCCGGGCCAGAAGAGGAGCTTAAAGGGCAGGGGAAAGGACGCCTTCGGGATCCCTCCCGGCCATGTGTTCAGGAGCACGAGGCGCGCCACGCGATGCGGGTGCTCCACCGCCCAGGCCAGCCCGACCGGCCCGCCCCAGTCCTGGAGCACGAGCGTGACCGCGTCCAGCTCGAGCTCGTCCATGAGCGCCGAGAAGTGGCGCACGTGGCGCTCGACCGAGAACTCCTTCTCGCGGATGGGCTTGTCCGAGCGGCCGAACCCGAGCTGGTCGTGCGCGATCGCGCGGTACCCGGCCGTCGCGAGGGCGCCTACGAAGCGGCGGTACACGTACGCCCACGTCGGGTTCCCGTGCAGCAGCACCACGGGCTCGCCGTCGCGCGGCCCCTCGTCCACGTAGTGGATCCGCACGCCGTCCGTGAAGAGCCAGCGCGGCTCGTACGGCCATGTACCGCCGAAGGACCAGTCGCGCTCGTCGGCGGCGACCTGGGCGGGCGTGCGCTCGTCGACGCTCACGCCCAGCGCCGCACCTCGTTGTAGAGCGTGTCACGCTGCACCGGGATCCGTCCCGCCTCGCGGACGAAGCGCACGAGCTCCTCGACCTTCTGCTCCGTCTCGGTGCGCGCGCCGGCGGCGTGGAAGATCGTCTCGCGCATCACCGTGCCCTGCACGTCGTTCGCGCCGAAGTGGAGCGCGACCGCGGCCAGCGGCATCCCCATCATGATCCAGTAGGCCTTGACGTGCGGGATGTTGTCGAGCAGGAGCCTCGAGACCGCGATCACCTTGAGGTCGTCCGTCCCCGCCGAGTGCTTCCAGCCGCGGCGCTCGAAGACGGTGTTCTCCGGGTGGAAGGCCAGCGGGATGAAGGCGAGGAACCCTCCCGTCTCGTCCTGGAGCTCGCGCAGCCGCAGGAGGTGGTCGACGCGCTCCTCGTAGGTCTCCACGTGCCCGTACAGCATCGTGCAGTGCGTCGCGATCCCGAGCGCGTGCGCCGTCCGGTGCGTCTCGAGCCAGATGTCCGGGTGCTCCTTCCCCGGCGCGATCAGCCTGCGCACGCGGTCGGCGAAGATCTCGGCACCCCCGCCCGGAAGCGAGCCGAGGCCGACGGCGCGAAGCTCGCGAAGCACCTCCTCGTGCGTCAGCCCGGAGAGGGTGGTCATGTGGTGGATCTCGCTCGCGGTGAAGCACTTCAGGTGCACGTCGGGCATCGCCTCGTTCAGCTCGCGCACGACGTCCAGGTAGTACGAGAAGTCGACGTGCGGGCTCTCGCCGCCGACCATGTGGATCTCCGTGAACCCCGTCAGCTCGCGCTGGGCGAGCGCGTCCCGGGCGAGCTCGTCCGGCGCGAGCGTGTACGCCCCTTCCTGCCGCTCGGTGCGCGCGAAGGCGCAGAACTTGCACTTCACGCGGCACACGTTCGTCTGGTTCAGGTACAGGTTCTGCACGAAGTAGGCGTCGTCGCTCCCGCCCCGGACGCGGCGCGCGGTGTCCGCGAGCTCGCCCACGGCGAGGACGTCGTCGGACTCCATCAGCGTGAGCCCATCGTCGAAGTCGAGGCGCTCGTTCGCCTCGACTTTCTCGCGGATCCCCTCGAGTACGAGCTCGTGCGTGAAGGTCGCCATCCCTGCCCTAGCTCTCCCGGTCGACCACGAGGCTAGTCAGCGCCTCCAGGCTCGCGCGGTCCGGCTCGCCGTCGAGCGCCTCGCGCGCGCGCCCTGCATAGGTGAGCGCGAGCTCGCGGGCCGCCTCGATCGCGCCGGTCGCGGCGACGCGCCGGAGCGCGTCCGGCACCGGCTCCCCCGCGAGCGCTCGGCGCACCTGCGGATCCTCGCGCGAGGCGAAGATGAGCGGCAGGGTCGGCGTCCCCTCGCGCAGGTCGGCGCCCGGGGCCTTCCCCGTCGCGCCCGCGGTGCCCGTGCAGTCGAGGATGTCGTCTGCGATCTGGAAGGCGACGCCCAGCGCGAGGCCGAAGGAACCGAGCCGCCGTCCCCCGGCGAGCATGCACGCGGCCTCGAAGAGCTTGCCCGTCTTCAACGAGCAGCGCAGGAGGTAGTCGTCCACGGAGGTGTCGGGCCGAAACGCCTGCCGGCGCTGCAGCGCCTCGCCGCGCGCGAGCGCCAGGGCCGCGTTCGCGAGCACCGTGAGCGAACCGGCGTCGCGTAGGCGGGCGAGCTGCGCGAAGGCGCGTGCGAAGAGGTAGTCCCCGGCCGCCTTGGCCGCGTGCTCGCCGTGTGCCGCCCACGCCGTCGCGCGGCCGCGGCGGAGGGCAGCTCCGTCGAGGAGGTCGTCGTGGACGAGCGTCGCCATGTGGACGAGCTCGATCGCCGCGCCCGCCGCGAGAGGGCGCTCTCCGCCACGAAGCTCGGGAGGGGTGGCGAGGAAGACGAGAACGGGCCGCAGGCGCTTTCCACCGGCCGCCAGGGCGTCCGAGCTGATCCTCGCGACGAGGCCGGGATGCGAGCCGACGGCCTGCTCGAGGCGCAGCTCGAGAACCTCGAGGTAGCTCGCGAGTCCGGGTGCGGCGCGGACCGAAGCGAGCGCGCTCACGCCCGCCTCGCCAGGTGGATCGCCACGATTCCGCCGGCCAGAAGCCTCCACGAGACGTCCGTGAACCCGGCCCGCTCGCACGCCCTGGCGAGACTCGCCGGGGAGGGGAAGCGGCGGACGCTTGCGGGGAGGTACGTGTAGGCGCCGCCGCCGGGGAGCAGGCGGCCGGCGAGCGGGACGAGGCGGTCGAACCAGAGGCGAAAGAACGGGCGGAGAGCGCCTCGGGGCTGTGTGATCTCCAGGCAGGCAAGCCGGCCACCGGGGCGCAGGACGCGGGCGAACTCCGCGAGCGCGGCCTCGAGGTCGGCGACGTTGCGGATGCCGAACCCGACGGTCACCACGTCGAACGTCCCGTCGCCGAACGGCATGGCCAGCGCGTCCCCGCGGACCCAGGAGATCGTGCTCGACTTCCGGCGGGCGCGCTCCAGCATCCGCTCGGAGAAGTCCAGCCCGGTCACCCGGCCCCCGGCGCGCTCGGCGGCGAGCGCGAGGTCACCCGTGCCGCAGCACGCGTCGAGCACGCGGTCGCCGGCCCGCACGGCCGCTTCCGCCGAGAGGCGCCGCCAGCGCCGGTCGAGGCCGCCCGTCATGGCCCGGTTCATCACGTCGTAGACGGGCGTGATCCCGTCGAACATCGCCCGGACCTCGTCGGGGGCGAGCGCACCGGGCCGCGTGCTCATCCTTCCCCCCAGCGCCTGCCCAGCGCGTGCTCGATCCCGAGCTGGTCGAGGCAGCGCGCGACGATGAAGTCCACGAGGTCGTCGATCGTCTTCGGCGAGTGGTAGAAGCCGGGCGCGAGGAAGAGGAGGACGGCGCCTGCGGTGCGAAGGCGGAGGAGGCCCTCGAGGTGGATCGTGGAGAGGGGTGTCTCGCGGGGCATGAGGACGAGCCGCCGGCCCTCCTTGAGAGCGACGGAGGCCGCCCTGTGGATCAGGTTGTCCATCGCTCCGGCCGCGACCGTGCCGACCGTGGCCATCGAGCACGGACACACGACGTAGGAGTCCACCCGGGCCGACCCGCTGGCGTAGGGAGCGCCGTAGTCGGCGGGCTCGTACACCGTCACGCCCTGCGCGCCGGAGACGAACCGCTCGAGCACCGCCTCGCGCCCGAGCCCCGCGTCCCCGTAGAGCTCGGTGGCCAGAACTTCCACTCCTGCCGACGACGCCGAGACGCCGACCGTGCAGCCGGCCGCGACGAGCGCCTCCAGCAACCGGGCCGCATAGGGAGCCCCGGACGCGCCGGTGATCCCCAGGAAGATGTTCATGGACGCGCCGCGGCTACCCGCCGCCGCCTCCGGGCTTCGAGGCCTCGAGGAAGGCTGCGATCGCCTGCAGCTGCTCGTCCGTCAGGTTCGGGAAGCCGGGCATGGGCGAGCCGGGCTTCACGTCCTGCGGGTTCCGAACCCAGCGCACCCAGTAGTCCTCACCGCGGTTCAGCTCGCCGATCTTGGACAGCTCGGGGCCCGGACCCTGAGCGCCCTGCGACGCGTACGTATGGCAGTTCAGGCAGCCCACCCCTCCGAAGAGGCTCGCGCCTTGCACGACCTGGTCGTTGTCGGTCGGGATGTTGTTGTCGGTGAGGAGCGCCTCGCCGCTCGTCGCGCTCGGCTCCTCCGCGGTCGCGCCCTTGTACGTGAGGATCCCCATCGAGGCGATCACGAGCAGCGAGGCGACGACCGCGACCGGACGCCGGACGATTCTCCGTTCGCGCCGCCGGTCGAAAAAGGGGACCATGAGCAGGATGATGAGCAGGATCGTCGGAATGCCGACGGTCCCGAGCACGACGGACTCGGGCCACTTGAAGATCCGAAGGAGGTAGAAGAGGAAGTAGAAGTACCAGTCGGGGCGCGGGACGAAGGACGTCGTTCCCGGATCGGCCTCCTCGGTGTAGCGAGGCCCGAGGATGCCCGCGTCGCCAGGCTTCTCGCCGGAGTCGAAGTACCAGATCGCAGCAAGGCCGGCGATGACTGCTACGACGACGAGGCTCATCACCGTGTCGTGGAACATCGCGTGCGGGTAGAAGGCCTTCCCGCGCCGCTGGACGTCGTCCTTGTAACGGCTGAACTGCTCTCGCTGCTCGGGGTTCGCCATCAGGTTTCCACCCTCTCCCGCTCGCCCGCGCCGTTCGTCCTCGGAGCGGGCGTGACGAGGCCGGAGCGCGGAGGCCGGCCGTTCGGGCTCGGCTCGTCGTAGCCGGCGGCGCTCTTCGTCCAGGGTGGCGGCGTGATGCCGAGCCGGATGACGAGGTAGAGGTGCAGGCCGATCAGCGCGAAGAGGCCGCCCGGGATGACGAGCATGTGCAGCGAGTAGAAGCGCGAGAGCGTGTCGTTTCCGATCTCGGTGCCGCCTCGAAGGAAGTCCGCGAGGAAGGGGCCGGCTATCGGGGCCGTCGCGTTGATGTTGATCCCGACGACGGTCGCCCAGTACGCGGTCTGGTCCCAAGGGAGGAGGTAGCCCGTGAAGCCCTCGGCCATCGCCATCGTGAGAAGGAGGACACCGATCAGCCAGTTGAGC
>JACVSB010000350.1 GCA_014534155.1 Thermoleophilia bacterium | reverse complement strand
GCAGGAGAGAGCCCCCCGGCATGAGGCGATGCTAGGCCGTGAGCGGCGAAGCCGCGAGCCCGAGCGGCGCGAAGCGCGCCGGGGCGTGACGGTTACCCGCTCGCGCGACCGTCGTCGGGACCACCGTCCGCCTCGTCGGGGGCTCCGGCGGCGGCGTCGCCAGTCGCCGTCGCCTCGCTGGGGGGTGTCGCAGTGCCTGCGCCCTCCCCGTCCGTGCGGGGGCGTTCACGCTCGTCCGACCTCGCCTCGCCGGTCCCGGCCGGGGGCGGGCGCCCGGTGCCGGCGGCAGGGTCGGGTCGCGCCTGAGAGGGCGCGGCCGGCGCCGCGACGGCGGCGGGCCCCCGTCCCGGGCGCCGCCGGCTCGCCTGCACGCTCTCCTCGGCGGCGCGGGCGATCGCCTCCACCGCCTCCGAGACCGCGACGTCGCCGTGCCCGGCCGCGCCGAGCAGCTGCTCAGCGCCCATCCGAGCGCGCTCGACGATGACGTCGGCCTGCGCGCGCGCCCACTCGAGCGTCTGCTCGACCTCCGCCCGCGTGGCGTTCGTGAGCTCGGTCGCCTGGTGGCGCGCCTGCTCGAGCAGCCGGGCGCCCGATGCCTCGGCCTGGCGCAGCTCCTGCGAGGCGTCGCGGTGCGCCTTCGTCACCGCCTCGCGCGCCTCGTTGCGCGCCGCGTTGATGATCTCCAGCCGCTGGCGCTCCGTCTCCTGACGGAGCCGCTGCACGTCCGCTTCCTGGCGTTGCACGTTCAGCTGGCGCTCGCGGATCTCCTGCTCGGCGAGGCCGATCTGCTTCGCCGCCGCGTCCTGCGCGTCGCGCTCGATCGTGTCCGCGAACTCGGCGGCCGCCCGCACGAGGTGGAGCGCGTCCATGCGGACGGCGTGCCCGGTCGCCTCGGTCTGCGCCCCGCGCGGGGCCGCCTGGAGGACGCGGAGTTGCGTCTGCAGCGCGGTGACGTGGCGGCGAAACGCGTCGAACGCCTCTTCCACGCGGCCGCGCTCGTACCCCTCCGACGCTAGCGGGAGCTCCTCGACCTGCGGAAGCGGCGTGAGGGCCGGCCCGGCTGGAGCGCGTCGGGATTCGTGGCTGGACATGGCGGGAGCCTCCTCGGCGTCGAGAGCGCTGCTAGACAGTATCCCTAAGATCGGCCGTGACGTCAGGCAGCGTTAGTCCGCGTCTCGCAACCGGATCCCGAGCTCGCGAAGCTGCTCCTCCCCGACCGCGGTCGGCGCACCGCTCATCGGGTCGACGCCCGCCTGGTTCTTCGGGAACGCGATCACGTCTCTCAGGTTCGGCTCGCGCAGGAGCGCCATGAGCATACGCTCGATCCCGAACGCGATCCCGCCGTGCGGGGGCGCGCCCATGGCGAGCGCGTCGAGGAGAAAGCCGAACTTGACGCGCTGCTCCTCGCTCGAGAGGAGGAGCGTGTCGAAGACGGCGGCCTGGAGCTCG
>JACVSB010000014.1 GCA_014534155.1 Thermoleophilia bacterium | reverse complement strand
CGCTGAAGCCGCTCGACGAGGAGGCGCTGCTCGGCTCCGTCGCGAGGACCGGCCGCGCCGTCGTCGTCCAGGAGGCGCCGCGCGTCTGCGGCTTCGCCGCCGAGGTCGCGGCTCTCCTCGCCGAGAAGGCGATCCTGGATCTGCAGGGCCCCGTCCTGCGTGTAACCGGGTACGACGTCCCGTACCCGTACTGGCAGATCGAGGACGCGTACATGCCCTCGGTCGAGCGCGTCCTCGACGCCGTCCGCCGCCTCCTCGCCTTCTAGACGAAGGCGCGGCGGCGGCCGCTCTCGCGCGTGTCGCCGCGCGGTGCCGCGTCGGCGCGCCACCGTGCCGCGCTCGCTCCCATGGTCGGTCGGCCGCGGCCCTGCGCACCCGGGGCGCACGTTCGTGAGAATGGCCCCGATGGCGTACGAGTTCAGGCTGCCCGACCTCGGCGAAGGGCTGACGGAAGGGGAGGTCGCGCGGTGGCTCGTCGCCGAGGGGGAGAACGTCGGAGAGGACGACCCGCTGCTCGAGATCCAGACTGACAAGACGACCGTCGAGATCCCGTCGCCCGCGGCCGGGAGGGTGAGCCGCATCTGCGTCGAGGAGGGCGCAACCGTGCCGGTCGGGACGCTCCTCGTCGTGATCGGCGAGGACGGACCGCCCCCCGACGGCGGCCAGCCCCGCGCCGAGCCCGCGCCCCAGCAGAGCGCGGCCTCCGCCTCGCCCGTCAGCGCGCGCCGGTCGGAGGGCGCGCGCGTCCGCGCGACACCCCTCGTCCGCCGGCTCGCCGGGGAGCTCGGCGTCGACCTCGCGACCGTCCCCGCGACGGGGCCGCAGGGTCGGGTCACCGAGGCGGACGTGCGCCGCGCCGTCGAGCGGCCGGGCGCCGCGCCGCCGGCCGAGCCGCCCGGCGCCGACGGGGCCGCAAGCGCGAAGGCCGAGAGGCGCGAGCCGCTCCGAGGCGTGCGCAGGCTGATCGCGGACCACCTGACGACGGCGCACCGTGAGATCCCGGCGGTCACGGTCGTCGAGGAGTGCGACTTCGGGGAGCTCGAGGCGGCGCGAGGGGAGCGCTCCTACCTCCCCTACCTCCTCTCGGCGACGGTTCACGGTCTCCGGGGCGTTCCCGAGCTGAACGCGCGGCTCGAGGGGGACGAGATCGTGTACAGCGCGCGCTTCGACCTCGGGATCGCCGTCCAGACGGAAAAGGGCCTCGTCGTTCCCGTCGTCCGTGGGGCCGACGCTCGCTCACTGGACGAGCTGGAGAGGGAGACCGCCCGTCTCGCGGAAGCGGCGCGCGCGGGGACGCTCGCGCTGGAGGAGCTCCGGGGCTCCACCTTCACCGTCTCGAGCGGAGGCAAGCTCGGCGGGCTCTTCGCGACGCCGCTCGTCAACTACCCGGAGGTCGGGATCCTCGGCCTGCACCGGATCCGCGAGCAGCCCGTCGTCCGGGAGGGAGAGATCGTCGCCGGGAGGGTCGGATGGCTCTCCTGCACGTTCGACCACCGCGTCGTCGACGGCGTCCGGGCGAGCGCGTTCCTCCTCGACGTGATCGCGCGGCTCGAGCGGCCCGAGTAGCGGCGGGCGCGGCCGCCGCGGCGTCCCATGTGGAGCGCTGGAAGCGGCTACGCCGCCGAACGCTCGGCTCGGCGCGGCTCGGCCCCGCCGGGATCCAGGTGCGGAGCCAGCATCTGCTCGATCTGCGGGGCACTCACACGCCCCTCGAGGCGGGCGATCGGCCGGCGGTCCTTGACGAGCACGAGCGTCGGGACGTCCGCCACTCCCAGCTTCGAGGCGAGCTCAGGGCTCGCGTCTACGTCGACGCGGGAGATGCGCAGGCGCGCGTGCTCCTTCCGGGCGAGGTGCGCGAGGAGGCTCTCCATGCGGCGCGCCGGGCCAGACGTCTTCGCCGTAAAGAAGACAAGCAGCGGGAGCGAGGGGTCGGTCGCCATCGGTCCTCCAGGCAGGGTCGGGGGGTCGCACGCCAATCCTTCCCGCACACCGGGTCTACCGAAACTTAGGTAGTTTTTGGTGTATCGGTGGCCGATCCAGGGCGCTGCGTGCCGGCCGGGCCTCGCGAGACCCGCGGCTAGACTGGGCCTGTTGGCGCGGCTTCTGGACTGGTATCTCCTCGGGGTTGCGCTCGGCCTCGGCGTCGCCGTCGGCGCTGCCGGCAACCGGCCGGACGTCAACCGGGCCCTCGTCGTGGGGCTCGTCGCTCTCCTCGCCGTCGGCGCGGGCGTGATCGCCGCCCTCGTCATCCCGTGGGCAGCGCTCGCGGCGCTCGCCGGCGTCGGGATCGGGGTCTTCTCCTTCCGCCGGCTCTCCTCGGCGGCCGTTCCGGCCGCGGCGCTCGCGCTCGCCGGCCTCGCCGTCGTCCCGCTGCTCGGGTACGCAGAGGCCGGTCTCGCCCCCGTTCTCGGCCGCCGTCTCGCGCGGCGCTCCGCCGAGCGGTACGCGGGCCTTCGCGTCCTCGCCAAGGACTGACCGCCGGGCGTGGCCGCGCGCCGCAAGAGGCTGATCCTCGTCGTCATCGACGGGCTGACGCCGCGGATGCTCGAGCGCGGGGTCGCGGCCGGTCGAGCCCCGGCGCTCTCCTACCTGGTCGAGCGCGGGACGTACGCCGAGGGCGTGACGACGTTCCCCTCGCTCACTCCGGTGTGCTTGGCCACGCTCGCAACCGGGGGCCACCCGGACGTGCACGGGATCCCCCACCTCGCGTGGTACCACCGCGGCGAGCGGCGCATTGTCGAGTACGGCTCGTCCTTCCACGCGATGCGCGCGGTGGGAGCACGCCGCTCCATCCGCGATTCCATCTTCGAGCTGTCGCACTCGCACCTCAGCCCCGAGGCCCGGACCGTCTTCGAGGCCGTGGAGGACGCGGGGCTGGTCGCGGCCGCGATCAACTTCACGTGCTACCGGGGCCGGACTCGCCACCGCATCCGGCTCCCCCTCCTCGCCGGGCGCGACCGCTGGTACGAGGCCGTGTACGGCCCGCGCCACTTCTTCTTCTTCAACCTCTTCGAGTCCGACGTGACCGGCGCGCCGCTCGCCGTCCGCTCGCGCCTCGACGGCTCCATCGACGCGTACGCGGGCTACGTGGGACGTTGGCTCGTGACGCGAGACGCGTTCGACTTCCTCGTCTTCTACCTGCCCGACTTCGACTACGCCTCGCACCTCACGGGCCCCGCGTCGCCTCTCGACGCGCTCGCCCGTGCCGATGCGAGCGTCGGCCAGCTGATGGAGGCGGCCGGCGGGCCGGACGAGCTTCTCGAGCGCTACGCCCTCGTCGTCTGCTCGGACCACGGGCAGACGCACGTGGAGGAGGCGGCCCTGCTCCGGTCAGCGTACGCCGACCTGCGCGTCCTGCCGGCGCGCCGAGGGGATCCCGACACGCACGACGTCGTCGTTACGGCCTCGAACCGTGCCGGGATGGTGTACCGGCTGCCGTCCTGCGCGCTCGATGCTCGCGCCCTCGCAGGGCGCCTGGAGGGGGAGCGGGCGGTGGACGTCGTCCTTTTCCGCGAGGGCGCGGTCGCGGTTGCGCGCCGCGACGGCGAGGAGCTCTGCTTCCGGCCGCAGGGAGACCTGTGGGCGTACGAAGGCGACCCCGACGTCCTCGACCCCGCGCTCTACCCGGACGGCCTCCTCCGTGCGTGGCACGCGCTCGCCTGCCCCAACGCGGGCGACGTCCTCGTCTCCGCTCGCCCCGGCTGGGAGTTCGCCGACCTCGGCGGGCGCCACCATGCGGGCGGAGGCAGCCACGGCTCCCTCGCCGCCGAGGACTCGCTCGTCCCCCTCATCGCCGCCGGGTTCGAGGAGACGGGGCTTCCGGCGCGCGCGAGCATCACCGACGTGGCGCCCATGGCGCTCGCCTACCTCGGCGTCGCGTCGTCCGGGGAGCCGAAGGAGCGCGTGAGTGCGTAGCGGCGGGTTCCAAGCCGCGAGGCGCCGGATGGTGGAGGACCAGCTGCGGGAGCGCGGGATTCGCGACGAGCGCGTGCTCGAGGCGATGGGCCGCGTGCCGCGCGAGGCCTTCGTGGAGGCCGACGACCGGAGGCGCGCCTACGAGGACATGCCGCTCGAGATCGGCTTCCGCCAGACGATCTCTCAGCCGTACATGGTCGCGCTGATCGCCGAGGCGGCGGCGGTCCGCCCCGGCTGCAAGGTCCTCGACGTCGGAACGGGATCCGGGTACGCCGCGGCCGTCCTCGCCGAGCTGGGCGCGAACGTGCACACGATCGAGCGGATTCCCGAAATGGCGCGACGAGCGCGCGAGCGCCTGCGCGCCTCGGCGTACGAGCGCGTCGCCGTCCACGTCGGCGACGGGTCGCTCGGCCTCCCGCAGGAGGCGCCGTTCGAGGCGATCACGGTCGCCGCCGCCGCGCCCGAGCGTCCGGCGGCGCTGTACGAGCAGCTCGTCCGAGGCGGACGGCTCGTCGTCCCGGTGGGCGACCGGCACGGGCAGCGCCTCGAGATCGTCGTGCGCAGCCCCGAGGGGCCCGCGGTCGTTCGCTCCGTTCCCTGCCGCTTCGTCCCACTCGTCGGCGAGGCAGGGTACGACTCCCGCCGCACGCGCTGACATACCTTTCCGGCATGCTCTTTCGCATACCGGCCGACCTTCCAGCCGCGACCGCCCGGCGCGGCTCCGCTCGCTGGAGCCTTGCCCTTCGCCGCCCCGCGAACTGGGTGCAGCTCGCCAAGTTCGCGACCGTCGGCGGTGTCGGGTACGCCGTCAACCTCGCCGTTTACTCCGTCCTCGTGCTCGCTCTCGACGTGCACTACCTGGCGGCGGCGTTCTGCTCGTTCCTCGTCGCCGTCACGAACAACTACACCTGGAACCGGCTCTGGACGTTCCGGCGCGAGCGCGGGCATCTCGTCTACCAGGGCGTGCGCTTCCTGCTCGTCTCGACGGTTGCGCTCGCGGGGAACCTCGTCTTCCTCCGCCTCCTCGTCGCGCTCGATCTGCACAAGGTCCTCGCGCAGGGGATCGCGATCGTCCTCGTGACCCCGTGGAACTTCGCCGCCAACAAGCTCTGGTCGTTTCGCCGCTAGCGGCGGTCCTGGTAGCGCTCGCCGTCACCGCGCCCTTCGCCGCGGCGGCCCCCGGACCGACGTCGTCGACCTCGGCGGGCGGCGCGGCGGTTGGCGCGGCGCCGGTCGCGCCCCCCGGGGAGCGGGCGGCCTCGCTCACGGAGGAGCAGGCTCTCGCGCAGGCGCTGCGGACGCCGAAGGTCCGGGGCTGGGTCGCGCGCTACCGGGGGCAGAAGCTGACGAAGCAGGCGACCTATGACGCCGACCGCAAGACGTGGAAGGTCAAGGTCTGGGCGCCCGAGCCGGCGGGGCAGATCGTGGAAGCGACGGTCGACGACTCGACCGCCGGCGTCACGGAGGCGTGGACCGGTCCCCAGGTCGCGTGGAAGATGGCTCGGGGCTATGAGGGAGCGTTCGGGCGGAAGATCAACGACCCGTTCGTCTGGAGCGGCTTCTGCCTCCTTTTCCTCCTCGGCCTCGCCGACCTCCGGCGGCCGCTCTCGGTGCGCAACCTCGACCTCCTCGTTCTCCTCTCCTTCTCCGTCTCCCTCTTCTTCTTCAACCGCGGCGAGACCTTCACCGCGATGCCGCTCGTCTACCCTCCGCTCCTCTACCTCCTCGCACGGCTCGCGTGGATCGGCGCTCGCGGACGGCAGCGGAGGCGTGCGTCACGCCCCGTCTGGCCCGTGTGGGTCCTGCTCGCGGGAGTCGTCTTCCTGACGGGCTTTCGCATCGGGTTGAACACGACGGCGTCGAACGTGATCGACGTGGGGTACGCGAGCGTGATCGGTGCTCAGCGCATCGTCTCGCAAGGCGAGATGCCGTACGGGCACATGCCGACCGACGACGGCAAGGAGTGCGGGGAGCCGGACGCCGACGGCTACGTTCGCGAGCGGATCCAGACGAACGGCCGCTGCGAGTCGGCCAACGAGCGCGGCGACACCTACGGCCCCGTCACGTACCTCGCGTACGTTCCCGGCTTCCTCCTCTTCGGCTGGACCGGGAAGTGGGACTCGCTCCCGGCCGCGCACTTCACCTCGATCCTCTGGGATCTCGTCGCCATGGCGGGCCTCGCCCTCGTGGGCCGCCGGTTCGGCGGGACGAGGCTCGCCGTCACGCTCGCGTTCGCCTGGGCGGCGTACCCGTTCACGCAGTACGTCTCGAGCTCGAACTCGAACGACGCCGTCATGCCGGCGCTCCTCGTCTGGGGGTTCTGGCTCGTGTCCTCGCCCCCGGCCCGTGGATCCCTGCTCGCGCTCGCGTCGTGGGCCAAGTTCGCGTCGCTTCTCCTCGTCCCCCTCTGGGCCTCGTACCCGCAATCCTTCCGCGGCGCCCTGCCGCGGCGTCTTGCGCTCTACGCGGCGGGCCTAGCGCTCGGCACCGCCCTCGCGTTCTGGATCTTCCTGCTCGAGCCCGACCCGCTCGGCGCGGCCCACACCTTCTGGGAGCGGACCTTCGGGTGGCAGCTCTCCCGCCCGTCGCCGTTCTCGATCTGGGACTGGGGCGAGTATCCCGGCTTTCCGGACCTTGCTCGCCTCCAGGGTGCCCTCAAGCTCGCGCTCCTCGGGACCGCACTCGCGCTCGCGTTCGTCCCCCGCTCGAAGAGCCCGCTCCAGCTCGCGGCCCTCTCCGGCGCCCTCCTCGTCGGGTTCGAGCTCGTGCTAACGCACTGGTTCTACCTCTACATCCCCTGGTTCTTCCCCTTCGTCTGCGTCGCCCTGCTCGCTCCGGTGCATCGGGCGCGCCCGGTCGTCGAGGAGGGTCCGCCGCCTGATCGTCCGGTCCGAGAGCTCGTCGCCGCGGGCTGACCCGCTTCGCCTCGCGTCGGCCGCCGCCCTGGCGGTCGTGCTCTTCTCGGCCTCCTGGCTGGCGCTGCACGGCGGTCCCTGGGACGACGGCGCGATCGTGGACACGCCGGTCTACCGGGCCTACGGGGAGCGAATCGCGGCGGGCGAGGTGCCGTACCGCGACTTCGCCGTCGAGTACCCGCCGGCGGCGCTCATCGTCTTCTGGCTCCCCACGCTCGGCGGGGCCGGCGACTACGAGCCGCTCTTCCAGCTCGTCATGCTCGTCTGCGGCGCCGCGTCCGCCGCGCTCGTGCCCGTCGCGCTCGCCTGCACCAACGTGCGGGGAGCACGGCTGGCCGGCGCCGTCGCGTTCGCGGGGCTCTCGCCGCTTCTCCTCGGGAACGTCATCCTCACGCGCTACGACCTCTGGCCGGCGCTCCTTCTCACCGCCGCGCTTACCGCCCTCCTGCATGCTCGCGATCGCCTCTCCCACGCGCTCCTCGGCGTGGGCGTCGCCGCGAAGCTCTACCCCCTGGTCGTCCTCCCGCTGGCGCTCCTCTACGTCGCGCGTCGCCGAGGGACCCGCGAGGCTGTGGCCTGTCTCGGCGTCTTCGCGTCCGCGCTCGCGCTCGTCGTCCTCCCCTTCGCGATCGTCGCACCGGAGGGCGTAGCGGACAGCCTGGCACGCCAGGCGGGGCGACCGCTGCAGATCGAGAGCCTCGGCGCGGGGATTCTCCTCGGGCTGCACCGGCTCGGCGTCTACGAGGCGCACGTCGTCTCGAGCCACGGATCCCAGAACCTCGCCGGCGCGCTTCCGGACGCGCTCGCCGCCGTCCAGACCGCCCTCCAGGCCATTTGCGTAGTGGCCGTCTGGCTCCTCTTCTCGCGCGTGCAGCGCGACCCGGCCGGGCTCCTCACGGCCTCCGCCGCCGCGGTCGCCGCCTTCGTCGCCTTCGGCAAGGTGCTCTCGCCCCAGTTTCTCGTCTGGCTCCTCGCGCTCGTCCCGCTGGCGGCGGCTCTCGCTCCGGCCGCCGCGCTCGCAGCGGCGCTTGTGCTCACGCAGCTGTGGTTCCCCTCGCGCTACTGGGACGTCGTGGCCGTGGAGCCCGTGGCGTGGCTCGTCGTCTGCCGCGACCTCGCGCTCGTCGCCCTCGCGCTCGTCCTCGCCGCCGCTACTCGACGAACACGCGGAGCGCGCGGCAGTCGCTAGCGCGCCCGGCGAGATCGCACTCGACGATCGCTCCCTCGAGGCGGACGTCGCCCTCGGCGGGGTGGAAGCGGACGGGCACGCCCGTCCGCATGCGCCGGATCGCGAGCTCCGGCTCGACCCCGATCACCGAGTCGTGCGGCCCAGTCATCCCCGCGTCCGTAATCGCCGCCGTCCCGCCGGCGAGGACGCGCGCGTCGTTGGTCTGGACGTGGGTGTGCGTCCCGAGGACCGCGGTCACGCGCCCGTCCAGCATCCGGGCGAGCGCGATCTTCTCGCTCGTCGCCTCGGCGTGGAAGTCGACCACGACGACGTGCGCGCTCCGGCGCGCGTCCGTCACGAGCGAATCCGCGATGACGAAGGGATGGACGGCGACGTCGAGGAAGAGGGCTCCCTGCAGGTTGATGACCGCGACCGGCGTTCCGTTGCCGGCGTGGACGACCGTGATTCCCCGCCCCGGCGTCCCCTCGCCGCCGAGGTTCGCCGGTCGCAGCACGCGTTCGCTCCGCTCGAGGAGGGGAACGAGGTCGCGCTGGCGCCACACGTGGTTCCCCGTCGTGACGACGTCCGCGCCGGCCGCGAGGAGGCGATGCGCGAGCTTCGCGGTCAGCCCCACGCCGTCGGCCGCGTTCTCGCCGTTCACCACGCAGAAGTCGATCCGCTGCTCCTCGCGCACCCGCGGGAGGTGGTGCTCGACCGCCCGCCGCCCGGGCGCGCCGAAGACGTCCCCGAGGAACAGAATCCTCAGGGCGCGGCGGGCGAGACGGCCGCGTGCAGCTCGAGGTGCACGTGCTGTCCCTTGTCCTGCGTGTACCGGGCGAGGCCGGCACGCTCGACGGCCGAGAGGTCGAGGAGCCGGCCGAGCTTCGTCCGCGCCGCGACCAGGGTCGATCCGACGGAGAGGACCGGGTCGACGTCCAGATTCGTCAGCGCGACGACGATCCCCGGGTTCCCCGCCGGCTGGATCTCGATCCGTTTGCCGTACGGGCGATCGTCGATCACGCGGTCGGAGATCGCGATCACTGTTCCGTCCACCGGCGCGTACACGTTCGTGCCCGCCGGCGCGCCTACGTCGAGGCCGCCGGTACGAGGGCCCACGCCGCCGTCGAGCTGGTACCAGCGCAGGCCCGAGGCGTCGCCGCCGACGATGCGCTGGACGAGCCGACCGAGGAGGCCGGCATTCGCCTGGGTTCCGACGGGATCGAGCGGCATCGCCGATGCTCCGGCGGCGTGGAAGCCGATCGCCGTCACCCGCGCCTGGTTGATCGGGAGGGCGATCCGCAGCGTGTCGTGCATGGCGATCACCTGGGGCCGGGGCGGGCCGGACGGCAGCAGCCGCTGCGCGGGGGCGGGACCCGTCGTCGACACGGCCGCGGGGCCGCTGGCGCCGAACGCGGTCAGGAGGAGAACGACGAGCGCAACGGCCGCCACGGCGACGAGCGCGGCGACGCGGCGGGCCCGCCGAACCCTCGCGCGCTCCCTCTCCTTGAGGGCGTGCCTCGCCGCGAGCCCCGGTGCTTCCGGCCAAGCCATCCGGGGCACGCTATCCGAGGTGGGTACCCGGAGCAATCGGGGTCCGGCCCTCGCAATCGGCGCCGGCCGGTCCTCCCATTCCAGGGCGAGCGCTCCCTCCGTCGCCGGTCGGTTCCACCCGGCGGGGCGCGCTGGGCCGCGGTGCTCCCGGCTTCCCGCCGAGTCCCGCTCGTGGTCGTACGGCCGGCTCATTGCCACTGGTAGCGTCGCCGGAGAGCGAGCGTGCCAGACGCGGCGGACAACGACGAGGTGCTCCTCGCCGCGCACGGCGTCGCGCGGAGCTACGGCAGCGTCGTCGCGCTCGCGCCGACGACCGTCTCCGTCCGCTCGGGCGAGACCCTCGCGCTCGTCGGGCCCAACGGCGCCGGCAAGTCCACGCTCCTCGCGCTTCTCGCCGGCGCGCTCGCGCCGACCGGCGGCGAGGTGCAGAGAACGGGGGAGGGCGTGCGGGTGGGCTGGGTTCCGCAGCGGCCGGCGCAGTACGGGCGGCTCTCCGCGCGCGAGAACCTCCTCCTCTTCGCCCGGCTCGAGCGCCTCGCCGACCCTGAATCCGTCGTCGACCGCGTGCTCGCGCTCGTGGACATCGTCCCGCCCGACAGGGCCGCGGCCGAGCTCTCGGTCGGAAACCAGCAGCGCCTGAACCTCGCGATCGCCCTCCTGGGCGATCCCGACGTCCTGCTCCTGGACGAGCCGACGGCCGCGCTCGACCCCGCACAGCGCCGGCGGCTGTGGCAGCTTGCCTCCGGCGTTCGCAACCGGGGCGGCGCGGTCGTCTTCGCCACGCAGAACCTGGATGAGCTCGACCGCTTCGCCGACGCCGTCGGCGTCCTCCAGGACGGGCGTCTCGTCTTCCAGGGGCCCGCCGACGCGTATGCCGGCGCGCCAGCCGCCGACGTCTTCGCGTGAACGCCGTCCGGCTCCTCCTCGCGAAAGACCTCCGCGTCCTCGGCCGCTCGCCGGCGCTCCTCGTCGCACTCCTCCTCTACCCGCTCCTGATCGCCGTCCTCGTCGGCCTCGTCGCTCGCTTCGCGAGCGAGCGCCCGCGGGTCGCCTTCATCGACGAGGATCGGATCCCGGAGAGCGTCACGGTGGCGGGGCAGGAGTTCGACGTGCGCGAGGTGATCGAGGAGGTCGAGACCGAGGCCGACCTTGTTCCCATGAGCAAGCGGGAGGCGGAGCGCGCGCTCGCGTCCGGGGACGTGGTCGCGGCGATCGTCGTCCCGCGCGGCTTCGTCTCCCGCCTGCGCTCGCTCGTCCGCCAGCCCGAGCTCCGCCTGCGAACGACGCGAGACGCGCTCGCGGGGCGCGTGGAGCGACAGACCGAGGCGCTCGTTTACAACCTGAATCGCCGCCTCCAGGACGCCTACATCGAGGCCAACCTGGAGTACGTTCGCCTCATCCGCATCGGTGGCAGCGGCAGCTTCCTTGGGAACGAGTTCACGATCGTCGGGCTTCGGGGCGCGTCGCGCCTTCTCACCCAGCTCGCCGGGGCGGCGGAAGGGCCCGAGGAGCGCAAGAACGTGGCGGAGCTTCGGACGTTCGTGCGCGAGGCGAACCTCGCCCTGGCGCAGTCCGGGCAGACGCTTCGCGCGACGGCGAACCCGATCGTGCTGCGCCGCGACCAAAGCGGCGGGCGGGGGCCGCTTCTCTCCGCCCAGGTGCAGGCCTACGCGCTTGCCCTCACGATCGCGCTCCTCTCCGTGCTCGTCGCGGCGGCCGCGATCGCCTCGGAGCGCGACGAGAACGTGCTCGGCCGGCTGCAGCGCGGCCTCGTCCGGCTGGGCGAGCTCGTGGCGGAGAAGGTCGCGCTCGTCGTCGTCGTCGCCACGGCCCTCGGCCTCGTCCTCGTCCTCCTGCTCGGAGGCGCGCTCGAGCTTGCGGGCGGGTCGGCGTTCGCCCCATGGACCCGTCTTCCCGTCCTGACCGCCGGGATCGCGCTCGCGGCCGCCGCCTTCGGGGCGTTCGGCGTCCTTCTCGGCGCGCTCGCACGCGAGACGCGCTCGGCGGCGCTCGTCGCGCTCCTCGTCGCCCTCCCGCTCGTCCTGCTCGGGCTCATTCCGGAGGCCGCAGTCGCACCCGCTGCCTGGGTCTCCGCGGCCTTCCCCTTCACCCACGCGGCTCGGCTCTTCCAGACGGCGCTCGACGACGTGGAGCCGTGGCGGACGGCGGCCGTCGAGGCCGCCTGGCTCGCCGGGCTCGCGCTCGTCTTCGGGCTCGCGGCGCGCCTGGGGATGCGGCGACTCCTTGCTTAGCGCTCCGCATGCCCCGGCCGGCGCGCACTGCTCCTCCGACACGTCCCTGCGGGCCACGGCTGCGGTGTGACCCGGACGAGGCCTGGCGTGGGGGTAGCTGCGCGGGGCGGGGAGGCGCGGGAAAGCGGCGCGCCGCCGCTTCCGGGTTACCCTGGAGGCGTGTCGACGTTCCCGGCCACACGGCTGCGCAGGTTCCGTCGCACCGGCGCGCTCCGCTCCCTGGTGCGTGAGACGCGCCTGGATCTCGCCGACCTCGTCTACCCCATGTTCGTCGCCCCGGGCGAAGGCCTCGAGGAGGCGCTTCCGGGGCTTCCCGGCATCTCCCGGCGCTCGGTCGACGTCCTGGTTGACGAGGCGGCGGAGATCCACCGCGCCGGCGTGACCGCCGTTCTCCTCTTCGGGATCCCCGAGGAGAAGGACGAGGCGGCCTCGGGGGCCTACGACGAGGATGGGATCGTCCAGACCGCCCTGCGCGCGCTGCGCGAGCACGTTCCCGGGCTGGTCCTCGTCACCGACGTCTGCCTGTGCGAGTACACGAGCCACGGCCACTGCGGGGTCGTGGAAGGAGGAGAGGTCGCGAATGACCTCTCGCTCGAGCTGCTCGCCCGCACGGCGGTGAGCCACGCGGAAGCAGGCGCGGACGCCGTCGCCCCGAGCGACATGATGGACGGCCGGGTCGCGGCGATCCGCGCCGCCCTCGACGGCGAGGGCTACGAGCAGGCGCCCATCCTCTCCTACGCCGCCAAGTACGCCTCGGCCTTCTACGGGCCCTTCCGCGAGGTGGCCGACTCGGCGCCGGCGTTCGGCGACCGGCGGACTTACCAGCTGGACCCGGCGAACGTCCGCGAGGCGATCCGCGAGTGCGAGCTCGACCTGGAGGAGGGCGCGGACGCGCTCATGATCAAGCCGGCGCTCCCGTACCTGGACGTCGTTCGCGCGGTGCGCGAGCGCTTCGAGGCCCCGATCGTCGCCTACAACGTGAGCGGCGAGTACGCGATGGCGAAGGCCGCCGCCGAGCTGGGGTGGCTCGACGAGCGCGAGGCGGCGCTGGAGACCCTGACGGCGATCAAGCGTGCGGGGGCGGACGTGATCGTCACCTACTGGGCGAAGGAAGCGGCCGGCTGGCTGTAGCGGCGCCGCTCTGGGAGCAGATCGCGGTCGAGGCGACGCGCGAGAGCGACATGTGGGCGAGCGCCCTTCGGCCCGAGCGCGAGCGCGAGCGCGTCGCGGTCTTCTCGCCGCTCGCCGAGGCGCGGTTCGCCCTCGGCCTGGAGACGATCTACGAGGGGTACCTGCTCCACTTCGGACGGCCCCGGCTCTTCGCCCCCGAGAGCCGCGACACGAGCGTTCTCCTCGGCGACTACCTCTACGCGCACGGCCTCGTCCGGATCTCCGAGCTCGAGGAGGCCTCGGTCGTCGCCGACCTCGCCGAGCTCCTCTCGCTCTGCGCCCACCTGCGCGCCTCCCGGCGGCCCGGAGACGGCGCGGCCTGGGCGTCTGCCGTCGCCACGCTCGGTGGGTGGCAACGGGCCGCCGGCCGGGCCGGCGGGGCGAGGGCGTGGAGGCAGCTCGCGGAGCGGTCGGCGGGCCGGGCGCCCGTGGCGCGGGCGCTCGCGCTCCACGCCGGTAGGATCTCGCCGCGATGAGCACGCTTCTCGCCCTGCTCCCGATCGCGCAAGAGCGAGCGCCCTCCGTCGCCGAGGAGGGGCGGCACATCATCATCGTGATGCTGGTCACCGGGCTCGTCTTCCTCTCCGTGATCGCGCTCGGACAGCTCGCGCGCTACTTCGGACATCGGCGCAAGGCACGCCGGCGAGCGCACCGGGTCTACTGACGACCGGCGGCCCGAACCCGCCTCGTTAAACTCGGAAGCGGTGGTCGCTTCCGACCTTCGCTCCTGGCTCGACCTGCTCCGGCGGGAGGGAGAGCTCGTCGAAGTGGAGGCGGAGGTCGACCCGTACCTCGAGGTGACGGAGATCGTCGACCGGACGATCAAGCGCGGCGGCCCCGCGCTCCTCTTCACGAACCCGAAGGGAGCCGCGCACCCGCTCCTCGTGAACCAGTTCGGGAGCGAGCGGCGGATGGCGCTCGCTTTCGGCGAGCCGAGCCTCGACGCCGTCTCGCGCCGGTTGGAGGACGTGCTGGAGATGCAGCCGCCGCAGGGCCTCGTGGCGAAGGTGAAGGGGCTCGGGAAGCTGAAGAAGCTCGCCGATTCCATGCCGAAGAGCGTCGGACGTGCACCGTGCCAGGAGGTCGTGCTCGAGGAGCCGAACCTCGACGTCCTGCCCATCCAGCACTGCTGGCCGGGCGACCCGGCGCCGTTCATCACCCTTCCGGCCGTGATCACGCGAGACCCGAGGACGGGGACGCGGAATGTCGGCATGTACCGCATGCAACAGATCGACTCGAAGACGACCTTCATGCACTGGCAGATCCACAAGGACGGGCGGGCGGACTGGCTCGCGGCCGCGGGCCGCCTCCCGGTGGCGGTCGCCCTCGGCCTCGACCCGGTCACGACCTACTCCGCGAGCGCGCCGCTGCCGAAGCACGTGGACGAGCTCATGCTCGCCGGCTTCCTCAAGGGCTCGCCCGTCGAGCTCGTGCAGGCGAAGACGATCGACCTGGAGGTCCCCGCGAACGCCGAGATCGTGCTCGAGGGCTACGTCGAGCGCGACGACGTGGGCATCGAGGGGCCGTTCGGCGACCACACCGGCTACTACTCGCCGGCGGAGGAGTTCCCCGTATTCCACCTGACCGGGATGACCATGCGCCGCGACGCGATCTACCCCTCGATCGTCGTCGGCCCTCCGCCCCAGGAAGACGCATGGCTCGGGAAGGCGACCGAGCGCATCTTCCTGCCCGCCATCCGCATGACGGTGCCCGAGATCGTCGACTTCGACCTGCCGGTCGCCGGCGCCTTCCACAACTGCGCGATCGTCTCCATCCGCAAGAGCTTCCCGGGCCACGCGAAGAAGGTCATGCACGCGATCTGGGGCCTCGGCATGCTCAGCCTGACCAAGTCCGTCGTCGTGGTCGACGAGTTCGTCGACGTCCACGACTACGAGCAGGTCTTCTTCCACGTGGGAGCGAACGTCGACCCCGGCCGGGACGTCCTCCTCTCCGAGGGGCCGCTCGACCAGCTCGACCACGCCGCTGCGTCGTACTGCTACGGCGGGAAGCTGGGGATCGACGCCACGCACAAGCTCCCGGAGGAAGCACCGCGCGGGTGGCCGCCCCGGATCGCGATGAGCGAGGAAGTTCGTGACGCGGTCGACCGGCGCTGGAACGAGTACGGAATCGATGCGAAGGGCCGTGAAAACGGGCGCATTTCCAGGGGTTTGCGCCAGAAGGTACGTCTTTGACAAGGGCCGAGGAACCGGGGAGAATCGGCGTGCTCGTAACACCGACGACGGGGTTCGGGAAAGGGGCGGGGTGGCCGACCGGCTAGAGGGGCCGAGCGAAGACGCCGAGCGGCGCGAGGCCGAGCCGCACCTTCCGTCGCCGTCGGTCGCACCGTTCCTCTTCGCGCTCGGCGTCGCGCTCGTCCTCATCGGGCTCGTGATCGCGTCGTGGCTCATCGTCGCGATCGGCGCCCTCATCGCCGTCGTCTTCGCCTTCTTCTGGATCCGCGACGCGACCCGTGAGGTCCGCGGCGGCGCCGAGCCCGCACCGCCGGGTGCCCGGCCCGCCGCCGTGGCCGTCGAGGAGGAGGACGAGGACGAGCCCGCGCGCTACCCGCGCTCCGTCTTCCTGGAAGGAGCGACCCTTGGCATCGGCGCTGCGATCGGGGGTGTCGTCACGCTGCCTGCGCTCGGCTTCGCCGTCCTCCCCGCCTTCGTCGGGCAGGACTACGAGTCCGTCGACGTCGGCCCACTCGAAAACTTCCCCGAGGGCGAGTGGATCGTGACGAAGTTCCGGTCGGTCGAGAACGAGCCTGAGGACGTCTCGCGCCGTACCGCGTACATCCGCAACAACGGCGTCCAGAACGGGACGCCTAGCTTCACGATCATCTCCAACCGCTGCGTCCACCTCGGCTGTCCGGTGCGGCCGCAGGGCCTGACGGAGGAGCCGCAGAAGGTGGAGACGAAGACGGGGAACGTCGAGTTGGCGAAGACTGCCCCCTCCGGCTTCGGGTGCCCCTGCCACGGAGGCGCCTACGACATCGAGGGGAACCGGACCGCCGGGCCTCCCGTGCGCGCGCTCGACCGCTACACATACTCGATCAGGGACGGCAGTCTCGTGCTCGGCCAGCCCTACAGCGTGGCGAAGGTCAGGGGTACGGGCGCCGACGCGCGCATGGAGGCGTACGACATCGCCGATCCCGGCGTCCACGTCAACGGGCCGGAACAGTTCTTCTACCCCTACGTCCCCTAGGAGGCAGATGGCTCGCAGACCCTCGAGGCGGCAGCAGCAGGTGCAGGACCTCGTCCTTGCGCCCGTCGACTGGCTCGAGGAGCGGTCCGGCCTCATCGGAGGCCTCCGCTACTTCCTCTTCCGCAAGGTCCCGGCGGAGACGAACTGGTTCCACACGCTCGGCTCCGCCACGCTCACGGCCTTCCTCGTCCAGGCCGTCACGGGCGTCATCCTCGCGATGTACTACAAGCCCGACCCCGAGTCGGCCTACGCCTCGATCGAGCACATCACGAACGACCTTACGCTGGGCTGGCTCGTCCGCGGGATGCACCGCTGGGGCGCGAGCGTCTTCATCATCCTGCTCTTCCTGCACATGGGGCGCGTCTTCCTCTTCGGCGCGTACAAGTACCCGCGCGAGCTGAACTGGCTGATCGGCGTCATCCTGCTCACGATGGCGATGGGTGAGGGGTTCACGGGCTACCTGCTGCCCTGGGACCAGACGGCCTACTGGGCGACGGTCGTCGGGATCAACATCAACGCGACGGCGCCGATCGCAGGGCCCTTCCTCGCCGACTTCCTGCGGGGCGGAACCGAGATCGGAAACGACACGCTCTCGCGCTTCTACTCGCTGCACATGCTCGTTATCCCGGGCGGCCTCTTCGCGCTGATCGGCCTGCACCTCTACCTCGTCATCCGGCTCGGCATCACGCCGCCACCCT
>JACVSB010000335.1 GCA_014534155.1 Thermoleophilia bacterium | reverse complement strand
TCGTCTCTGGCGCGGCCGACGTCTGCCGGGACGCGGGGTGCGCGATCCTCGGCGGCGAGACGGCGGAGATGCCGGGGGTCTACCGGGAGGAAGAGCTCGACTTCGCGGGGACGTGCGTCGGCCTCGTCCGTCGCGACAGCCTCGTGGACGGTGCCCGCGTGCGCGAGGGAGACGTCGTGCTCGGGCTCCCCTCCTCCGGGCTCCACGCGAACGGGTACTCGCTCGTGCGACGGCTGCTCGCCGACCAGACGCAGGACGTCGAGCTCGACGGGAATCTCCTCCTCGCGCCGACCCGGCTCTACCTCGACGAGGTTCGCCGCCTCCGCGAGGCCTGCGACGTGCGGGCGCTCGCGCACGTCACGGGCGGCGGGATCGCCGGCAACCTCGCGCGCGTCCTGCCGCCGGGCCTCGGCGCGCGGGTCGACCCGAGCGCCTGGGCGCGCCCGCCGGTCTTCGCCTGGCTCGACGGGCTGGGCGTGGGCGAGGAAGAGCAGCGGCGCGTCTTCAACCTGGGCATCGGCTACTGCGCCGTCGTCCCGCCCGCGCACGCGGCGCGCGCCCCCTACCCGGTGATCGGGCGCGTCGACGCGCGCGTCCGCGGCGTCGCCTTCGAGTGAGCGAGCGAGAACGCGTGCAACCCGGCGCTCCCCGGGCACGAAGGGTCACAGACGCGCGCGCCGGGCGGGGTTACGCTCGTTGCGGGGGAACCGGTAATCGGGGGGCCCCCGGGGGGGCGTTCCGGACGCCGGCGGCGAGCGCCGGAGGCGCCCGGCCGTGATCGGCGTTCTCGTCTCCGGCGAGGGGACGAACCTGCAGGCGCTCCTCGACGAGGGGCTCCCCGTTTTCGCCGTCGCGTCGAACCGGCCGGGCGTCCCGGCGCTCTCCCGCGCCGAGCGCGCCGGCGTCCCCGCGGCCGTCTTCGAGCTGGAGGAGTACGCCACGCGCGAGGCCAGGGATCTGGCGATGGCGGCGTGGCTCGCCGCGCGCGGCGTCGAGGTCGTCGTCTGCGCCGGGTACATGCACCTCCTCACGCCTCCCTTCCTCGCCCGCTTTCCCGCGCTCAACGTCCACCCGTCGCTCCTCCCGGCCTTCCCGGGCGCGCACGCCGTGGAGGACGCCCTCGACGCCGGCGTGCCGGAGACGGGCGTCACGGTGCACTTCCTGGACGAGGGGGTCGACACGGGGCCGATCGTCGTTCAGGAGCGGGTTCCGGTGCGCCCGAGCGACACACGAGAGACGCTGGCCGAGCGCATCCACGCCGTCGAGCACCGCCTGCTTCCGGACGCCGCTCGACGCTGGCTCGAGCAGCGCTCTAGGCTCCCGGCGCACCGTGACGCTGTCGAGCGATGATTGAGCGCGCGCTCGTCTCCGTCTTCGACAAGACGGGCCTGGACGAGTTCGCGCGAGAGCTCAGCACGCTCGGGATAGAGATCGTCGCGAGCGGCGGCACGGCGGGGTTCCTCCGCGAGCTCGAGATCCCCGTGACCTCCATCGACGAGCTGACGGAGGTCCCGGAGCTCCTCGGGGGCCGCGTGAAGACGCTGCACCCGCGGATCCACGC
>JACVSB010000077.1 GCA_014534155.1 Thermoleophilia bacterium | reverse complement strand
CGGGCGAGCTCGCGCCCGGGCGCGAACTTCTCGAGCCGACGAGCGGAAACACCGGTATCTCGCTCGCCCTCGTCGCGAAGCTCACGGGCCACCGGCTCACATGCGTCGTGCCGGAGAACGCGACCCCGGAACGGATTCGGCTCCTGCGCCTGTACGGCGCGGAGGTCCTCTTCTCGCCGGCCGCCGAGGGCTCCAACGGCGCCGTGCGCCTCGCGCTTCGGATGGCCCAGCGGGACGAGCGGTACTTCATGCTCAACCAGTACGCGAACGAGGCGAACCCTCGAGCGCACTTCGAGGGGACCGGCGCCGAGATCGTCGAGGCGCTCTCCCAGGTCGACGTCCTCGTGGCGGGCCTGGGCACCGGCGGGACGCTGATGGGAGCGGGCGAGCGCGTACGCGACGCGTTCCCCGACGTGGTGGTCGCGGCCGCCGAGCCGCTCCAGGGCGACCTCGTCTACGGGCTGCGTTCCCTCGCCGACGGATACGTCCCGCCGATCCTCGACGTCGCCCGGCTCGATCGCAAGATCCTGGTCACGAACGAGGAGTCCGTCGGCGCGGTGCGCGCGCTCCTCGACCAAGAGGGCATCTTCGCCGGCGTCTCCTCGGGAGCGGTTGTCCACGTCGCCCGCGAGATCGCCTCCGGACTCGAGGAAGGCGTAGTCGTCTGCGTGCTCGCCGACGGCGGCTGGAAGTACCTCTCCGCCGACTTCTGGGACGCTCGAGCCGAGGAGGTCGAGCACGCGATGGAAGACCGGCTCTGGTGGTGATCCCGGCCCCGGTGCGCTCGGCGCTCGTCGAGCACGCCGAGGCGGAGCGACCGAACGAGGCGTGCGGACTCCTCGTGCTCCGTGAGGGCGTCGCGGAGCGCTACCTGCCGGGGAGAAACGCGGCCGCGAGCCCCTACCGCTTCGAGCTGGAGGTCGACCCCGAGGCGTGGTTCCTCGAGGACGAGGGCTTCGAGCTCGCGGTCTTCCACTCGCACCTCTCCAGCCCTCCCCGCCCGTCGCGCACGGACCTCGAGAACATCGGCCTCTGGGAGGGACGACCGTACGTGATCCTGAATGCGGCGACGGGCGAGCTCGCCGCCTGGCGGATCCGCGACGGGCAGGTGGACGCGGAGGAGCTCGTGCGCCGGTAACGACGAGCGTTCATAATCGCCGGCGACACGACGAGGGGGTGGGGCATGCGGTCGATCTGGGTCTCCTTCGCAACCCTCGCGCTGCCCTTGCTCACAGCTGCGGGCGCGGCCGCCCAGACGCCGCGGAGCGCGGTCGCGCTGGTAGGCGACAGCTCGGGGCAACGCGTCGAGCGGTGAGGAGCCCCGCCGGGAACGACGCTCCCGCCGAGCAACAGGTCGAAGGCTGGAACGAGGTCCGGGGCGCCCTGCAGCGCGGATTTCGCTTCCGCGACTTCCGCGAGTCGATCGCGTTCGTGAACCGGCTCGCCGAGGAGGCCGAGAAGGCCGATCACCATCCGGACATCGCGATCAGCTGGAACGCCGTGACCGTGCGCTGGTGGACCCACACGAAGCGCGCGATCACCGAGCGCGACAGGGCGATGGCGCGCCGGACGAACGAGCTGGCGGCCCGCGGCTAAGGCCGCTCCCGGGAAGCGGCGTCGCACGCGGCGCTCACACCGAGACGCTGCCGCCCTGCGCCGCCGCCCGGTAGAGCGCCTCGATCGCGCTCGCCTGGGCGAGCGCGTCCTCGCGGCCGAGGAGCGGCAGCGCCTCACCCCGCGCGGCCGCAGCGAGGTTCTCCAGCTCGAGGCGGTACGCGTTCGCGGCCGGGACGTCGATCCGCTCGACCTTCCCCCCGCGGGCGAGGAGCACGTCGCCGCCCCAGTCCTGCCGCCAGGGCGCCTCGACGAGAAGCATGCCCTCCTCGCCGATCGCCTCCAGGACCTGCCGCGACGGCGCGACGAAGGACGAATGGAACTGGGCCACGACGTCTCGGGGGAAGCGCATCGTGCCGTGGAACGCGAGGTCGACGCCCCCGTCGTCGAGGACCTGGACGGCCTGCACGAGCTCGGGCTCGCCGGCCAGCAGGCGTGACCCGCTCACGCAGTAGCAGCCGACGTCCATGAGCGAGCCGCCGTCGAGCTCCGCCAGCATCCGGATGTTCGTCCGGTCCGAGAGGGGGAAGCTGAATGCGGACCGGATCGCGCGCAGGCGACCGATCGCGCCTCCCGTGACGAGCTCGCGAACGCGGCGCGTCTGCGGGTGGTGGCGGTACATGAACGCCTCCATGAGGACGAGGCCGCGCTCCTCGGCGAGGGCGAAGGCGCGCTGGGCCTCGCACAGATGCCGGGAGAGCGGCTTCTCGCAGAGCACGTGCTTCCCCGCCGCGAGCGAGCGCTCGGACCACGGCACGTGCAGCGAGTTCGGGAGCGGGTTGTAGACCCCGTCCACCTCGGGGTCGGCGAGCAGGTCGTCGTAGCTTCCGTACGCCCGGGCGAGCCCCCACTCGCGCGCGTAGGCCTCCGCGCGCGACCTCTCGCGGCTGGCGACGGCGACGACGTCGACCGCGTCCGACTGCGAGGCCCCGGCGAGGATCTCCCGGTTGATGCGGGCGGTCGAGAGGAGCCCGACGCGGAAGCTCACGGCGCCGCGACGGCGAGCGCGACGGGCGCTCCTTCGTGAGCGGAACGAAGGAGCGCATCAAGTGCCCGCGCCTGCGCGACCGCGTCCTCGCGGCCGAGCAGCAGCTCGGCCTGCCCGCGGGCCGCCCTGCTCACGTTCTCGACCTCGTACCGGTAGGAGTTCCCCCGGTCGAAGCGGATCCGCTCGACGTCGCCGCCCCGCCGTACCTCGAGCAACGGGTCGACGTGGTGCCAGGGATCGTGGACGACGATCGTCCCGTTCGAGCCGACGACCTCGAGCTCCTCGCGAACGGGGACGTCGATTCCCGAGTCGAAGTACGAGATGACCCCGCCGCCATGGCGGAGGACGCCGACGAACCGAAGGTCGACGCCGTTTTCGTTCGCGACGCGCTCGCCGACGACGCGCTCGGGCTCGCCTGCGAGGAAGCGCGCGACGTTCACGCAGTAGCACCCGACGTCCATCAGGGATCCGCCGTCCTCGCCGGTGAACAGCTTGCGGTCCTCGGGCTCGTCCGCGGCGAAGCTGAACGAGGCGCGAACCACGCGGACTGGACCCACCGCCTCGTGCGCGACGAGCTCGCCGAGGCGCAGCATCTGCGGGTGGTGGCGGTACATGAACGCCTCCTGCAGCACGAGACCCTTCTCCTCGGCGAGGTCGAACGCCTCCTCGACGGCGGTCGGGTCACGGCTGAGCGGCTTCTCGCAAAGGACGTGCTTTCCCGCCGCGAGCGCCCGCATGGTCCAGGGGACGTGGAGCTCGTTCGGGAGCGAGACGTACACGGCGTCGACGGCAGGATCGGCGAGGAGCTCGTCGTAGCGTCCGTACGCGCGCTGGAGCCCGTTCGCGGCCGCATACGCAGTCGCGCGCGTGACGTCGCGGCTCGCGACGGCGACGAACCGTGCGACGTCGGACCCCGCGACCTCGGCAAGCACCAGGCGGTTGATCCGCGCCGTCGAGAGGATCCCCCACGCGACCGTCACGGCTCGATCACGACCTTCATCACGCCATCTCCGCCGAGCGCCGTCTCCACCGCCTCGCGTACGCGCTCCAGCGGAAAGCGGTGCGTGACCGCGCGAGAGAACGGTATCCGCGCGTGGTGGCGGGCAAGCAGCCGGAGCGTCCCCTCGTACGCGCGAGCATCCTCTCCGCCGACGCCGACGATCGTGAGGTTCCGGCCGCAGACGACGGCCGGGTTGACGGGACGCTCACCAGTGTCCACGAACGCGCCGACCTCGACGATCGTTCCACCGTCGCGAACGAGCTCGAGCGCGAGGTCGAAGGTCTCGGCCCGCCCGCTCGCGTCGACGACGACGTCCGCGCCGAGGGCGTCCGTCGCGTCGAGAACCGCATCGATCGCGTCCTCGCGCGCCTCGACGGCGACTCCGGCGTCCGCACCGAACCGGCGTGCGAGCTCCACCCGGAACGGGACGCGGTCGAGCGCGACGACGCGCCCTGCGCCGACGAGGTGCGCCTTCGCGACGTGGACGAGGCCGAGCGGCCCGACGCCGAGCACGGCAACGGTGTCGCCGGGTCGGAATCCGCCCGGCCGCGGCATGGCGGATACGAGGTCGAGGCTGTGCGTGACGCTCATGAGCTCGGTGAGTACGGCCACGTCGGTTGGAAGCTCGTCCGGCACGCGGAAGACGGGCGTTCCGGGAAGGAGGTAGAGGAGCTCGGCCCAGCCACCGAAGAGATGCGGCGGGTGCTCGCTCGTGAGCGAGTTTCCGTAGTCCTCGAGATGGCGGCACATGTAGTACGGGAAACCGCGAGCGCAGAAGGCGCAGCGGCCGCACGCCCAGTTCGGCGCAGGGACGACGCGGTCGCCCACGGCGAGCTCGCTCCCGTCGAACGCCAGCGCTCGGCCGCCGATCGCGTGCACCATGCCGACGTTCTCGTGCCCCTGGATGATCGGGAACGGGGTCGAGCGCGCGTGGTCGGTTCCGACGTATTGCTCCGTCTCGCCCACGTACGTGTGCTTGTCCGTCCCGCAGATACCGGAGGCGAGCATCCGGAGGACGACGGCGCCCGGCTCGAGCTCGGTGGGCACCGGATACCGGCGAAGCTGGAGGTCACCCGGGCGAACGAGCGTCGCGGCGAGGACCCGTTCGGCCACGTCGGCGTCTTCCTCCGTGACCGCGGGCTAGCGAAGCGGAACGGGCTCGAACGGCGCCGAAACGACGTCCTCGAGGCGGTCCAGCACCTTCGCGAACGCCTCGACGTACCTCTCCATCAGCCTCTCCTCCTGGACGAAGAGCGGGGACGTCTCGGATCCGAGGATGAGCGAGGAGTCGAGCACCTTGACCGAGGCCGGGAAGGCTCCGGGATCCCATTCGGAGAGCGGCTCGTCGTCGCGCGCCGAATGCCAGGGCCGGTACTCGGGTCGTCGAAAGGCCGGGTACGCGGGGAGTGGCAGCACCTGCCACAGCACCGCCTCCACGCCCTCTGCGCGCAGCGCGCGCACGAGCCGGTCGCGGAGCTCCGTGGCAGGCCCGTCGAATCCCAGCGCCTCGCCGTCCATTCCCACGCGGTACTTGTGGAAGACGGATGTCCGGTCGTCCGGGACGTGCGGCGGCGAGACGCCCGGGAGCTGGGCGAGCCCGTCAGAGAGGATCGCCGCGTTCCGCT
The DNA here is from genome assembly GCA_014534155.1 of Thermoleophilia bacterium. The sequence goes on along the minus strand of JACVSB010000077.1, from coordinate 2,427 downwards.
GGGCTATCGCGTTGTAGCGATCGAGACGGCGAAGCTGCGAGCGCGCGAGTGCCGAGGAGAGCTCCTGGTTTCGGTAGTTCCATCCCAGGGCGTGCGCGTAGTAAGCCCTGAACTCGCCGGGGCGAAGGGGCGGCACGTCCTCCCCGAAGACGGAGAGTCGCCGAGCCGCCGCGTACGCGTCCTCGTCGTTCGTGACGTAGAGCCCGCCCTCGCCGCCCGAGAGGTTCTTCGTCGCATTGAGGCTGAAGCCGGCGGCGTCGGCGAGACCGCCCGTCCGCGCGCCCTGGTACGTCGCTCCGTGCGACTGCGCGGCGTCCTCGATGACGGCGAGACCGTGTGCGCGGGCGATCTCGTTGATCCGCGCCATGTCCGCAGGGAGCCCGTGCAGGTGGACCGGCATGATCGCGCTCGTTCGCTCGCTTACGAGCGGCTCGATCAGGTCAGGGTCGATCGTGAACGTGCTCTCGTCGATGTCGCAGAAGACGGGACGGGCCCCCTGGTGGGCAACCGCCGCAGCGGTGGCGATGAACGTGTACGCCGGGACGATCACCTCGTCGCCCGCCCGGACGTCTGCACCGGCAAGCGCGAGGTGGAGGGCCGCAGTCCCGGAGTTCGTCGAGATGCAGTAGCGCGTCCCGACGTACTCGGCCCACTCGCGCTCGAGGCTCGTGATCTCCGGCGCGTTCGCACCGCAGAGGACGCTGCGCTCGAGAACCGCGAGGACGGCGCGGCGGTCCTCGTCCGCGACGTCCGGCCACGGCCGGTGGTCCTCGGCGCGAACCGTTGGAGATCCTCCGGCAATCGCGAGCTTCTCGACTGTCGCCATCGCTTCCTCCCTCGCGCTCGACCGAACCCGGTGCAAACGATTTCACAGGACCGCGACTGGCGTCAACTTGTGCGATTCCGAATTCCGGGACACAATCGCCACGCCTGCCATGGACGGCGAACCGGGATTGAGCGGCGAGGAGGCGGCCGGGACCGTGCCGGCGAGCCGGAGGCGCACCGCGACCATCAAGGACGTCGCGCTGCTCAGCGGGGTCTCGGCGGCCACCGTCACGCGGGCGCTCCAGGGACACCCCCGGGTTCTTCCGGCGACGAGGCGCCGCGTCGAGGACGCGGCCGTCCGGCTCGGGTACCGGCCGAACCACATCGCGCGCACGCTCGTCACCGGCTCGTCGAAGACGATCGGTCTTCTCATCCCGACCACGAGCGACCGCTACTGGGCCGAGGTCGTCGTCGGGATCGAGAAGCGCGCGGCCGAGCGCGGGTTCGGCGTGCTGCTCGCGAGCTCACAGGGGGATCCGGACCGCTCCGACACGGTGCTCGAGCTCTTCCTTCGCAACCGCGTCGAGGCGATCGTCGCCACGCCGGCGGCCGGCGTGCGAGCGCGCTGGCTCGAGCCCCAAGCGCGCCCCCCGACCGTCGTCTTCGGGTGGGATCCGCCCGTCGAGCCGCACGACCTCGAGGTCGCGCGCTCGCTGCCGCCCGAGCCCGCGCTCGCGGCCGTGAAGCGGCGGAGCGGATTCGCCGGTCTGCACGTCTCGTTCGACGACGTCGGCGGCGCCCGGGCGGCGACGAAGCACCTCCTCGAGCTCGGCCACCGCGACATCGCGGTCCTCGCGGGCCCGCCTGTCCTCTCGAGCGTCCTGCGCGTGCTCGGCGCGCGGCGCGTCCTCGAGGAGGAGGGAATCCGCCCGGTCGTCGTCGTCCCGTGCGACGACACGTTCGAGGGCGGCCGCTCCGCGGCGGCGGACGTCCTGACGACGGTCCGCGCGACGGCCATCCTCGCGTACAACGACCTCGTCGCAATCGGCGCGCTCCGCGCAGCCCACGCGCTCGGGATCGCCGTCCCCGAGGCGGTCTCGGTCGTCGGCATGGACGACATCGACGTCGCGGCGTTCGTGGAGCCGCCGCTCACGACGATCAGGCAGCCCAAGCAGGAGATCGGCGCGCTCGCGGTCGACCTCGTCCTCGACCTGCTCTCCGGCGGCGCTCGTCCCCTCCGGAGCGAGCTCCTCGCCGGCGAGCTCGTCCTCAGAGGCTCGACGGCGCCGCCGCCGCTTGACTCACAAATCCCGGCTATGTAAGCGTTTCCACGTGCCCCGCGGCGGAAGCGTGCGCGGCGAAGCCGGCCTGGACGACGGAAGCGTTGTCACGGCGGTGTCGGCGCGAGCGGGGGCGCCTGCCGCCCCCGAAGACGGGACGGCGGCCATCTCGCTGCGCGGCGTCGCGAAACGCTACGGCACCGAGCGTGCGCTCGAGCCGACGGACCTGGACGTGCGCGACGGAGAGTTCTTCTGCCTCCTCGGCCCGTCGGGATGCGGAAAGACGACGACGCTGAACCTGATCGGCGGCTTCGTCGAGCCGACGCAGGGCGAGATCTGGATCCGCGGCGAGCGCGTCGACAGGGTCCCGCCGCACCTGAGG
>JACVSB010000168.1 GCA_014534155.1 Thermoleophilia bacterium | reverse complement strand
TCGTGACGCAGGTCTCGCGCTTCGACCCGTGGAAGGATCCGGTGGGCGTCATCGAGGCGTGGCGGCTCCTGCGCCGCACGCGGCCCGATGTCCAGCTTGGGCTCGTGGGCTCGATGGCGCACGACGACCCCGAGGGGTGGGAGTACTACAGCCGTACGGTCGAGGCCGCCGACGGTGACCCCGACATCTACATCCTGTCCAACCTGAACAACGTCGGCTCGGTGGAGGTGAACGCGTTCCAGGTCCACTCCGAGGCCGTCGTGCAGAAGTCCGTCCGGGAAGGCTTCGGGCTCACCGTCACGGAGGCGCTCTGGAAGTCGCGGCCCGTCGTCGCGGGGCGCGTGGGCGGGATCGTCGACCAGATCCAGGACCGCGAGACGGGCTTCCTCGTGGACTCCGTCGAGGAGTGCGCCGCGGCGCTCGCCGCCATCCTCGACGACCGCGACGGGGCTCGGCGGATCGCGAGGCGCGGCAAGGAGTACGTGCGTACGCACTTCCTGACGCCACGGCTCCTGCGCGACTGGTTCGCGCTCTTCAACCACCTCGACGGGCACGACACCGAGGAATCGGAGGGACTGGCGCTCGCGGTGGCCTGACAGCGGCGCGTCGCCGAGCGGGTACGGTTGACGGCGCGTGCCGTCGCGACGCAGGCTCATCGTCGTCTCGAACCGCGCTCCCGTCGTCTTCGCGCGCGCGCCGGGCGGCGCGCGGATCGCCCGGCGGGGCGGCGGCGGCCTCGTCACCGCCCTGGCAAGCCTCGTCTCCCACCACGACGTGACCTGGATCGCGAGCGCGATCTCGGACGAGGACCGCGTCGTGGCCGCCGAGTCGGAGCAAGAGGCGGTCTCCGAGACTGCGCGCGACGGCTCGCCGTACCGGCTGCGTCTCGTCGCGCATGACCCCCAGGCGTACGACTGGTACTACAACGTCGTCGCGAACCCGATTCTCTGGTTCGCGCAGCACTACCTCTGGGGGCTCGCAGCGGCGCCCGACTGGGACCACGGGGTGAGACACGCCTGGCGAGAGGGGTATTGCGCGGTGAACGGCGCGTTCGCGGAGGCCGTCCTCGCCGAGCTCGAGCGGGATCCCGACGTGGCGGTCTTCTTCCACGACTACCACCTCTACGTCGCCCCGCGCCTCGTCCGCGAGCGAGCGCCTGGTGCGACGCTCTCGCACTTCGTGCACATCCCCTGGCCGCAGCCGGACTACTGGCGCGTGCTTCCCGGTCCCATTCGGCGCGCCGTCCACGAAGGGCTGCTCGCCAACGACGTGGTCAGCTTTCACACGGAGCGCTGGGGAACGAACTTCCTGCGCAGCTGCGCGGACCTCACCGACGCCGAGGGCGATTTCGGTGCCGGCGAGGCTCGGCTCGGCGGCCGCACCGTGGCCGTGCGGGCCTGCCCGATCTCCGTCGACCCGGCGGAGTTCGGCGCCCTCGCGGAGAGCGACGCCGTGCGAGAGGCGGAGGACGCCCTCGTGGCGGGGCGGCCGGAGGTGCTCGTCCTGCGCGTCGATCGCACCGACCCGTCGAAGAACGTCGTCCGCGGCTTCCGGGCGTTCGAGCTCTACCTCGACGCGCACCCCGAGATGCACGGACGCGTCCAGCTGCTCGCGCTGCTCGACCCGTCTCGGCAGGACATTCCGGAGTACGCCGAGTACCTCGGCGCGATCCAGCGCTCGGCGCGTGCCGTGAACGACCGGTTCCAGCGCGACGGATGGCGGCCGCTCCAGCTTCGGATCGCGGACGACTTCCCTGCCTCCGTGGCTGCCTACAAGCAGTTCGACGTCCTGCTCGTGAACGCGATCTTCGACGGCATGAACCTCGTGGCGAAGGAGGCGCCCCTCGTGAACACGCGCGACGGCGTCCTCGTGCTCTCGGAGAACGCGGGAGCGCACGAGGAGCTGGGCGAGTGGGCGATCACGGTGAACCCGTTCGACGTGGCCGGCCAGGCGGACGCGCTGCATGAGGCGGCGACCATGGCGGCAGACGAGCGGCGTCGCCGGCTGGAGGCCATCCGTGCGCGCGTGCGCGCGCACGACATCACCGCGTGGATCGAGGCGCAGCTCGCCCACCTCGACGAAGCGCGGGGGCGCGCCGCCCGCGCTCTCCCCGTCCCGTGAGCGCCGGGGGCGAGCTCTCCCACATCGACGCCTCCGGCGGCATCCGGATGGTGGACGTCGGCGGCAAGCCTGCCGCCCGCCGGCGCGCGCGCGCGGCCGCCTTCGTGCGCATGCGGCGCGAGACGGCGGAACAGCTGCGCGAGCTGCCCAAGGGCGATGCGCTCCTGACGGCACAGGTCGCCGGCCTGCTTGCGGCGAAGCGTACCGCAGAGCTGATCCCGCTCTGCCACCCGCTGCCGCTCTCGCACCTCGACGTGCGCGCGAGCGTGGAGGCCGACGGCGTCGCGATCGAGGCGACGGCCGAGACCACCGCCCAAACCGGGGTCGAGATGGAGGCGCTGACCGCGGCCGCGGTGGCTGCGCTCACGGTGTACGACATGGCCAAGGCCGTGGACCGCGAGCTCGTCGTGACCGACGTCCGCCTGCTCGAGAAGACGAAGGAGCCGGCGTGAAGGCCGCCGTCGTGACGGTGTCGGACGGGGTCGCCCTCGGCGAGCGCGAGGATGCGAGCGGCGAGGTCCTGGCCGACCTGCTCGCCGGAGAGGGGTACGAGGTCGTGCGTGCGGTCGTCCCGGACGAGCGCGCCGAGATCGCGCGCGCGCTCGGCGAGCTCGCCCCCTCGGTCTCGCTCGTGCTCACGACGGGCGGGACGGGGATGGCACCGCGCGACGTGACGCCCGAGGCGACCGCCGCCGTCCTCGACCGCGCCGCGCCGGGGATCGCGGAGGCGATTCGCGCCGACGCCGTCTCGAGGACGCCGCACGGTCTTCTCTCGCGCGGGGTCGCGGGAACGCTCGGCTCCGTGCTCGTCGTCAACCTGCCGGGCTCGCCCGGAGCCTGCCGGGACGGGTTTGCGGTGCTCCGGCCCGCCCTCTCCCACGCGCTCGCCCTGCTCGCCGAGGAGGCGGGGACGAGGCACCGGCAGACCTGATGGAAGCGCTCGTCCGCTACCCCCGCCTGTTTGCGTCGCTCGTCAAGTTCGAGCATACGGCCTTCGCGCTTCCGTTCGCCTACGTCGGCGCCATCCTCGCGCTCGGCACGCTGCCCGGGGTCGCCGAGCTCGCCTGGCTGACTCTCGCGATGGTCGGCGCTCGCTCGCTCGCCATGGCGCTGAACCGGCTGATCGACGTCGAGATCGACAGGCGCAACCCGCGCACGGCGGGCCGCGAGCTTCCGCGCGGGGCGCTCTCGCGCGCCCAGGTCGTCGCCTTCTGCCTCGTCTCCCTGGCGGCTTTCCTGCTGGCCGTCTACCACCTGGCGCCGGTCGTCCGCTGGCTCTGGCCAATTCCGGTGGCCGCTTTCGTCGTCTACCCGTACCTGAAGAGGGCGACCTGGCTCTCGCACGGCTGGCTCGGTCTCGTCGACGGGCTCGCGCCCGTCGGCGCGTGGGCCGCGGTCACGAACGAGCTGCCGTGGCAGGCGTGGGCACTCGGCGCCGCCGTCGCCCTCTGGGTCGCCGGCTTCGACGTCCTCTACGGCCTCTTCGACCTCGACGTCGACCGTGAGCAGGGCCTCCACTCGGTCCCGGCCCGGTTCGGGATTCCCACCGCCTTCACCGTGGCGCGGGCCGCGCACGCCGCGACGGTCGCGTTCCTCGTCCTGGCCGGGACGGCCCTCGACGTGGGAGCGGTCTACTGGCTCGGCGTCGCCGCAGTCGCGGCCCTGCTCGCGTACGAGCACGCGCTCGTCTCGCCGACCGATCTGCGCCGGCTCGATACCGCGTTCTTCACGGTGAACGGCGTCATCTCGGTCACGCTCTTCGCCTTCGTCCTCCTGGACGCCGTCCTCTCGTGATCAGGGCGCGCGCCCTCGAGCGGCGCTTGGGTGGGAAGCGAGTGATCCGCGACCTCGACCTCGACGTCGCAGCGGGCGAATGCATGCTCGTCGTCGGCCCGAACGGAGCGGGGAAGTCGACCCTGCTCGCGCTCCTCGCGGGCCTGCTCGCTCCCACCGCGGGGACGCTCGACGTGGCCGTCGCGCGCCGGGATGTCGGGTACCTCGCCCACGAGCCGCTCCTCTACCGCGAGCTGACGGCGCTCGAGAACCTCGAGCTGTACGGCCGTCTCTACCGCGTGCGCGAGCGCCGGGAGCGGATCGGGATGCTGCTGGAGCGGTTCGGGCTCTGGGAAGCGCGCCGGGAGCGTGTCGGGGCGCTCTCCCGCGGTATGGCGCAGCGCCTCGCCCTCGCTCGGGCGCTCCTGCACGAGCCGCGCCTCCTCTTCCTCGACGAGCCGCATTCGGCCCTCGACCGAGCAGGGGCCGAGCTGCTCGACGGCGAGCTGGCCGACCTCGTGGG
>JACVSB010000272.1 GCA_014534155.1 Thermoleophilia bacterium | reverse complement strand
GCAGCTTCTCCTCCATGCGCGCGAGCGGCTCGGGAGTGCGGATTCCCGCGACCACGTCCTCGCCCTGCGCGTTGGTCAGGACCTCGCCCCAGATGCCCGGTTCGCCGGTGGATGGATCACGGGTGAAGCAGACGCCCGTCCCCGACGAGAGCCCCTTGTTGCCGAAGACCATCTGGACGACGTTCACGGCGGTTCCGAGGTCATCGGGGATCCCGTGCGCGCGCCGGTACACCTGCGCACGCGGCGTCTCCCAGGAGTCGAAGACCGCGCGGACCGCCCGCTCCAGCTGCTCGCGCGGAACCTGCGGGAAGTCGCGGCCGGTCCCCTCGCGGTAGATCTCCCGGAACCGCTGGGCGAGCGCGCGGAGGTCGTCCGCTCCGAGCTCGACGTCGTGGGAGACGCCTCGGCGCTCCCTCGCAGCCTCGAGCTCCTCCTCGAAGCGGCGCGCGTCGACTCCGTCCACCACGTCGCCGTACATCTGCACGAGGCGGCGGTAGGCGTCGTAGGCGAAGCGCTCGTTCCCCGTCGCCGCCGCGAGACCCTCGACCGCCTCGTCGTTCAGGCCGAGGTTGAGGATCGTGTCCATCATCCCGGGCATCGAGACGGCGGCGCCCGAGCGCACCGAGACGAGGAGCGGGTCGCGCGGGTCGCCGAAGCCCTTGCCCGTCGCCTCCTCCAGCCGGTGCAGGTGCTCGTCGATCTCCTCAGCGAGGCCGGCGGGGAACTGCTTGCCCGCCCGCATGTACTCGACGCAGGCCTGAGTCGTGACCGTGAAGCCCGCCGGAACCGGGATTCCGAGCGAGGTCATCTCCGCGAGGCCGACGCCTTTCCCCCCGAGGAGGTCGCGCCCGATGTCGGCACCCTCCGAGAAGTCGTAGACGTAGGGCATCGCGGAAGATCTTTCCACGGCCGCCGTTCGCGGCGCAACGCGAGCGCCGTCGGCGCCCCGCGCGCCCGGGTCAGCCCTGGGCCGCCTCCGCGTCGCGGCGGAGGGCACGGTGCTCACTCAGCCACGCGACCAGCCGGAGGAGCATCCAGAGGGGGGTCAGGATCCCGTAGAAGAGAACGAGCGCCGCGGCGAGCATCGTCATCCAGAGGGACCAGCGCCACAAGGGGATGCGCGGCTTTTCCTTCACGCCGACGCGGCCCGCGCGTCCAGGCGCCGCTGCTCCACCAGGCGGATGATCCGGTGCGCCGTCTCCTCGATCGCGAGCGTCGAGACCTCGAGCACGGGGCAGCCGAGCCGCCGGTGCACCGCCTCGGCCTGCTCGAGCTCCTCGTAGATCTCCACAAGCTCGGCGTACGCGCGCTTCGAGCCGCGCATCTGGCGCACGCGCTCCCGGCGGATCGCGTGCAGCGCCTCCGCGTCGATCGTGACGCCCACGACCTTGGCAGGCTCCACGTCCCAGAGCTCGGCGGGCGGGTCGATGCCCCGCACGATCGGAACGTTCGCCGCCTTGTAGCCCAGGTAGCCGAGGTAGATCGAGAGCGGCGTCTTCGAGCTTCGCGAGACGCCGACGAGGACGACGTCCGCCTCGTGGAGGCCGTGCGGCGCGACACCGTCGTCGAAGCGGACGGCGAACTCGATCGCCGCCATCCGCTTGAAGTAGGCCGAGTCGAGCACCGGCCGCGGGCCCGGCTCCATCCTCGCGGGAAGACCGGAGACGCGCGCGACGGCGTCGATGGGATGGCCGAGGAGGTCGCAGTAGTGGACGCGGTAGCGCTTGCAGAGCGCTCGCATGGCCTGGCGGTACTCGTTGTGCACGAGCGTGTAGATGAGGACGGCCCGGCGGCCGCGGGCCCGAGCCGCTGCGAGCTGCACGTCGTCGACGCTCGTGATCCTCGGGTGCCTGACGACGTCGAAGGAGAGGCCCGGGAACTGGTCCTCGACCGCCTTGGCGAGCTTGGCAGCCGTCTCGCCGGTCGAGTCCGAGACGACGTGCAGCTCGACGACCTCGCTCACGGCGCCCTCAGCGTACCGGCCACCCGGCGGGGAGCTCGCCCTCGCACCGGCGCCGGCCGGGTTCCGCCGGGTCAGCGTGGAATCAGCGAGAGGTCGCCGAGCTGGCCCACGGCGTCGCGCACCTCGCTCAGAAGCCGGAGGCGGTTCGCGCGCACGGCCGAGTCTTCGGCCATGACGAGCACCTCGTCGAAGAACCGCGCGACGGGCTCGCCGAGCTCAGCCGCCGCGGCCAGAGCCGCCTCGAACTCGCGGCGCCCGACCGCGCCCTCGATTCGCGGGGCGACGGCCGCCAGGGCTTCCACGAGCGCGGTCTCGGCG
>JACVSB010000044.1 GCA_014534155.1 Thermoleophilia bacterium | reverse complement strand
GGAACCTGGCAGGGCATCTTCTTCTGCGAGTTCGACGGTCCGCGAAGGCGCACGCTCGTCGTCACGACGCTCCGGCCGTGAGCCGGGCGAGGAGCGTGGCGACGGGGAGCGTTCTCACGCGAGGGAGAGCACCGTCACGCCGGAGAGCGCCGCGGCGACGCCGGCGGCCTGCGAGCGCGCGATCCGCTCGCCGAGTACCGTTCGGGCCAGCGCCGCCGTGACGATCGGGTAGAGGGACGAGAGGACGGCCACGACGCCGACGAGCCCCTTGGTCGAGGCGACGGCGAAGAGCGTGTTGCCGAGGACGTCGAGGACGCCCGCGGCGGCGACCACGGCGAGGATGCCCGGGGCGACTCGAAGCGGGGGGCGGCGGGCGAGCGTGGCGAGCGCGAGGACGGCGACGGAGCCAGAGCGCACGACGAGTGCTGCCCAGTAGGGGTCGTGCGTGGCGGCCGCGTCGAAAGCGACGAGGAAGCAGCCGATGAACCCGGCGGCCAGGACGCCCAGGCCGGCGCCGGCTGCGAAGCGGCGGCGCGCGCTGGTGCTGGCAGGCGAGCGAGCGGCGAGAAGGACGCCCCCGAGCGCAAGGGCGATCCCCGCGTACTGCACGAGCGAGGGTGACTCGCCCCGCGCCGCGCCGACGACGACCGGGATGACGGCCGCCGTCGCGGCGAGCGGGGCGACGACGCCCATCGAGCCGACGGCGAGGCCGCGGTAGAGAGCGGCCAGCCCGCCGACGCCGAACAGGGAGGCCAGGAGCGAACGCAGCACAAGCTCGCCGCCCGGAAGCGGACCGCCGATGGACGCTACGAAGACGACGAGCACCACGAGCCCGGTCACCTGCGAGGCGACCATGACGGTGAGCAGCGCCGCGCGGCGTGCCGAGAGGCCGCCGAGGAAGTCGGCGACCCCGAACGAGAGGCTGGAAGCCAGGGAGAGGCCAACGGCGAGCACGGCCTAGGCTCTCACGGCGCGGCGGCGCCGTCCCGCGAACGGCGCCTCGGTACGATCGGCCGATGGCTGCGCCCGTCGCGAAGGGGGAGGAGCTCGAGCTCCGAATCGACTCGCTCGCGTACGGCGGAGCGGGCGTAGCGCGCCTGGACGGGTTCGTCGTCTTCGTCAAGCGGGGGCTTCCGGGCGACGTCGTGCGCGCCCGGGTGACGAAGGTGAAGCGAAGCCATGCGGAGGCGTTCGCTCTCGCGGTCGTCGAGGCCGGCGCTCGGCGTGCTCCGGCTCCCTGCGCCCACTACCCGGCTTGCGGGGGATGCCGTTTCCAGGACCTCGCCTACGAGGCTCAGCTCGAGGCGAAGGGCGACCAGGTACGTGACGCGCTCACGCGCATCGGGGGACTGGCCGACGTTCGGCTGGAGCCTGCCCTCGCAGCCGAATCGCTCTTCGGGTACCGCAACAAGCTGGAGTACTCGTTCACCGCGACGCCCGTCGGCCCGGGCCTCGGCTTCCACCAGGCCGGACGCTGGGACGCCGTCCTCGATGTCGACCGCTGCTGGCTGACCACCGAGCTCGGAAACGCGATCCGCAACGCGGTGCGTGAGTGGGCGCGCGAGTACGAGCTGCCGCCGTACGACCAGGAGGCGCAGACGGGGTACCTCCGCCACCTCGTGACGCGCGAGGGCCGGAACACGGGGCAGGCCCTCGTCACGCTCGTCACCGCTCCCGGCCAGCTGGAGGACGCCGACGCCTTCGTTGCGACGCTCCGCGCCTTCCCCGAGGTCCGCTCTATCCACTGGGCCGTGAACGACCGCCCGGCCGAGGTGACCAACCTTCCGACGACCGTCCTCTGGGGCGAGGAGTGGATCGAGGAGGAGATTCTCGGCCTCCGCTTCCGCGTTCGTCCCAACGCCTTCCTCCAGACGAACACCGCCATGTGCGAGCTCGTCTACCGCCTCGCGATCGAGTACGCCGGCCTGTCGGGCAGCGAGACGGTGTACGACCTCTACTCGGGCATCGGCACGATCGGCCTCGCCATGGCCGGCGACGCCCTCACCGTCTGGGGCGTCGAGGCGTCCGAGGAATCCGTCGCCTGCGCCCTCGAGAACGCCGATCTGAACGGGGTAACGAACGCGGCCTTCTTCGCCGGGGACGTCGCGGCCTCGCTGGGCGAGCTGCGCGACCGGGCGGGCCCGCCCGACGTCGCCGTGGTCGACCCGCCGCGTGCGGGGCTCTCCGGGAAGGCTCTGCGCAGCCTCGCTGCCCTCCAGCCCTCGCGAATCGTGTACGTCTCGTGCAACCCGACCACGCTCGCCGGGAATGCGAAGGAACTGGCGCGCGAGTGGGGCTACCGGCTCGAGCGCGCGCGCCCGGTCGACATGTTCCCGCACACGCCCCACGTCGAGACGGTCGCGCTCTTCACGCGCGAGGCCTAGACGGAAGACCGCGCGCGCGCCGACCGCCAGAGCAGGTCGCCGTTCACGAGCACGAACGCGAGGGAGAGGAGGGGAAGGGCCGCGACCCCCGCTCGGTCGAGGGCGACGGCGAGCGCGAGCGTCGCACCGAAGGAGAGCGTCATCGCGAGCCACGTCGCGCCCGTCCGCAAGCCGAAGCGGACGGAGGCGCCGAGGAAGAGCGCGAAGAAGAGCACGTCGGGCAGACCGAGGTTGGCCGTCCCGGTCTCGCCGGGGATGCGCAGGAAGATCGAGAGCGTGTCGAACACGTGCGGCTGGTTCTCCGTGATCTCCTTGGTCGGGCCGCGGGCCACGGAGAAGAGATCGACCGGGACGATCAGGACGGCGACGAGCAGGACCCACCAGGCGGCCTCGAAGAAGAGCAAGAACCACCAGCCGACGACGGTCGCCGCGGCGAGCTTCGCCACGTTCGCGAGGATCTCCAGATCGGCGACGGTTGCCGCGGCGGCGAGGGCGACGAAGAGCAGCGCGAGCGCGACCAGCACTCCGCCCGGCGTCCGCTCGCGGGCGGGGAGCGCGATCCAGACGAGCCCGAACGTAGCGGGGATGACGAGAAGCGCGAGGAACGCGACGTTGCCCCAGTCCGACAGCGCCGGAAGGTGCCCCGCGAACCGCGAGTAGACGACGAGGGCGACTAGTAGGGCGGCAGCTGGGACCACCAGGGCCCGAGAGCCCTGAACGCGTTCCAGAAGGCCCGCTTGGCCGCCTGCTCGTCCAGCGCCTCGTCCACGTCCGGACAGACGAGCGCGTCGATCGTTGGCGTGAACCGCTGAATCTCGCCGGGACGGCCCTCGATCTTCGTCGAGAGCGGGAACTCGACGGCGTTCAGGCATCGGAGAGCATCTTGCCCCAGGACCGCGACGAGCCTCGGTTGCACCACGTGGAGCTCGCGGACGAGCCACGCGCCGGCCTCCTCCTCGCTCTCGCCCTCGTACTTGAGGACGTTCGTCCCGTAGACCGCGGTGGGATCGACACGGAGGCGCTGGAGGGATTTCAGGATCGCTTGCCCGGTTCGGCCGTAGAAGGCGACGCCTTCGTGCAGCTCCGACGAACGGGGCCGGTGCTTCACGAGGAAGATCTCGGCCTGCGGATGTCCGGACCCGAGGACGGCCGGGCGGTCGCCCGCCGCCGCCGCGATCTCGTGCCCGAGAGCGTTCATCTCGGCGATCGCCTTCTTCAGGTAGCGCTCCGAGATGTCGTTCGTGGAGGCGGACACGGCGTCGGGAACGTACTTCGCGGTCCGCGCGCGCTCTTCCTACCGCGTGGCCAGCGCTCTCGACCGGCGGTCGCGCGCCTGGGCCATCCACTTGAGCCCCTGCAGGTAGACGAGCGACTTCGGCCGGCGAAGGACCTCGGCTGAGCGAAGGCTGACCAGGAACTCCTCGGGATCGTGGAACTGGCGCATGCGAACGCCTCCCGTGCCGATCGCCTGCAGCACGTGCGCGTCTGATCCCGCGCCTGCGACCAGGTTGTACTTGCGCGCGAAGCGGAGCGCCTCGTCGTTGAACCCGTCCAGCAGGAGCTTGGCGTTGTAGACCTCGAAGACGTCGATCTCGGCGAGGAGCGAGTGCAGCGTGCGCGCGTCCGGGATCGAGTGCAGGCGGTCGAACGGATGCGGGAGGTAGACGACGCCGCCCTGGTCGCGCACCGCCCCGATCGTCTCGACCATCGTCATCCCGGCCGGGATCGCCTCCGAGAGGAAGAGGCCGATGACCTCGCCCTGGGTCGTCTTCACCTCCTCTCCTGGGATGACGGTCAGCCGGCGGCCCCTCGCGAGCTCCGCGGCCTCGAACGCACCGGAGTAGACGTTGTGGTCGGTGATCGCGACCGCGCCCAGCCCCTGCGCCTGCACGTGGTCGAGCAGGTCCGGAACGGGGACGGAGCAGTCGTGGGAGTGCTCCGTGTGCACGTGCAGGTCGCAGAGGATGTAGGGGCGATCGGCCAGCGGGTCTCCCGTCTGCAGGCGCCGGCGGCGCTCGACGACGTTCCGGTAGACGGCCTGCTCCAGCACGTCGCCGAGGGCGCGCACGCTCTCCCGCTCCCCCGCTGCGCGCGCCTGGCGGGCTCGAACCTCGCGCCAGTCGGGGTCCTCGGCGAGGCGCGCGAGCTCGGCAGCGACGAGCGCCGGCTGAGCGTCGGCCCCCGGCGGCTCGACCACGGGCACGCCCGCCGCGGCTGCCTCGGCGCGGGGGCGGGGAGATCCGCGACCCGCCGGGACGAAGGCAGCGGCGCCCGCGAGCGCGCGCGCTCGCGTCGGCGAATCCAGTGCGGAGTGCACGCGCACGCGGTCCCGAACCCCGCGGGGGACGTACGGGCGGCCGGCGAGCGGCCGCGTCCGCAGGAGGACGAGCTCCCAGCCGGGCAGCTCGGCGAGCACCCGCATGGACGCGCGGGCCCGCGCCGGGGCATCGGCGCGCCACTCCGCGACGATGACCGCGCGCCCCGGATCGCGTTCCTCGGGGACGTCCACACCGACCGGGAGGCGGACGTAGTCCCCGGGGAAGCGCTCCCGGGCGGCGGCGAGGACGGCGTTGCTCGTGGCGGTGAGCGCGTCGACCCGCGTCAGGAGCTTCTCGCGCTGGCGGCGTCCCGGAGGGTAGGCGAGCCGCTCCTCGGCGTGAAACGTCGCGACGGTGAGTCCGCGCGCGTGGCGGAGGGCAAGGTAGCCCAGGCTGGGGATTCCCGGCTCGTGCGCGTGCACCACGTCGAAGCGGTCGCCCGCGAGCGCGAGCGCCAGGTTCGCGCGAACGCCGAGGGGGACGCCCACCCGGCTGCGCGGGGTGACGCGCAGCGCGGGCCCGATGGCGACGAGCTCGGGAAGCGGCGTGCCGTCGCGAGCGAGCTGGCGGAGCGAGCGGCGACCGGCGGCGAGATCGGCCGCACGGTTGGAGGGCGCGATCACGACGACCGCGTGGCCCCGCCGCCGGAGCTCGTCCGCCGCCGCGGCCACGTGCTCGTTCACCGGGTGCGGCCGGGACCAGGCGAACGGGGTCACCATGCAGACGCGAAGCGGCACGTGCGCCGATTCTAGAGCCGGCCCGGCGACCTCTTCGCGCGGCCTACGCGTTCGTCCGGGCGGCCTCCGGCTTCCGCCCGTACTTCCCGATGAACGCCTCCACCGCGTCGTGCGCCTCGTCGTCGGGCATCTGTCGCGGAGGCGACTTCATCAGGTACGCGCTCGGGCCTTCGAGGGCTCCCGAGACCCCGTTCTCGAGCGCGAGCTTCGCCAGCCGGACGGCGTCGATCACGATGCCCGCCGAGTTCGGCGAGTCCCACACCTCAAGCTTTAACTCGACGTTCAGAGGCGCGTTGCCGAAGGACGACCCTTCCATCCGGATGTAGGCCCACTTGCGGTCGGTCAGCCAGGGCACGTAGTCGGACGGGCCCACGTGCACGTTCTCGGGACCCATCTCGTAGTCCAGCATGGACGTGACCGCGTTCGTCTTCGAGATCTTCTTCGACTCGAGCCGCTCCCGCTCGAGCATGTTGCGGAAGTCGGAGTTCCCGCCGACGTTCAGCTGCATCGTCCGGTCGAGACGGACGCCTCGCTCGCGGAAGAGGGTCGTGAGCACGCGGTGCGTGATCGTCGCTCCCACCTGCGACTTGATGTCGTCGCCGATGATGGGCAGCCCGCGGCGCTCGAACTGCTTCCCGAAGTAGCCGCCCTTGGCGATGAACACCGGCATGCAGTTCACCATCGCGCAGCCGGCGTTCAGGATCTGCTCGGTGTACCACTTCGTCGCCTCCTCCGACCCGACGGGGAGGTAGTTGACGACGACGTCGGTCCCGGTCTCCTGGAGGATCGACGCCACGTCGTCCGTGTCGCCGGGCGCCTTCTCGACGACCTCGGACAGGTACCTCCCGAGGCCGTCATGGGTCATCCCGCGCGAGACGCGGACACCGGTCTTCGCGACCTCCGCGAAGCGGAACGTGTCGTTCGGCGGGGCCCAGATCGCCTCGGCGAGATCCTTTCCGACCTTGGCGGTCGTTACGTCGAACGCCGCGCTGAACTCGATGTCTCGCACGTGGAAGCCGCCCAGGTCGACGTGCATGAGCCCGGGCACGAACTCGCCGGGATCCGCGTCGCGGTAGTACTCGACGCCTTGGAGGAGCGAGTTGGCGCAGTTGCCGACGCCGATGATCGCCACGCGCACCTTGCCGTTCCGGCGCGCCTTTCCGTTCGAGGAGCCGTTCGTGGAAGCCATCCTGTCCTTTCCCTGTCGGTGGAGCGCGAGGCCGTCGGCGAGCGTCTCCACGATCACGTCGTTCGTCGTCCGGCGCCGGCCGGCCGCGCGGTCGGCGAGGCGCTCCTTGAGGGTTACCGGCATGCGGAGGAGCACGTCTCCTCCGCCCGCGCGGGGCGAAGCCCGCCGGCCGCTCCCCCGGAAGGGAATCCCGAAGCGGGCAGCGAGGATCTCGACGGCGACGTCGTTCAGGTTGCTGCGCCGTGCGGCCACCTCGTCGGAGAGCGCGCGCCTGAGCTCGACCGGCATGCGGACGAGCACGCTGGTTCGTTTTTCCCGCATCCACACACAGTGATAGCACACGAGTGCTATCACTCGCGTCCAAAAGGTCGGGCGCGGTGCGGGCCGCGGGCTAGCTCGATCCGCGAAGCTGGGTCCGGACGGCGAGGATCCGCTGGACGACTGTGACCCACGCAGTCAGGGTCAAGAGCGCGATCGCCGCGGCGAGGACGAGCTCGTGCAGCGGCGCGAGGACGAGCCCGGCGGTGATGACGACGACTCGCTCGGCACGGCTTCCGATCCCGACGTCGCCTCGCAGCGCGAGGATCTCGGCGCGCGCGCGGACGTAGCTGACGAGGAACGACCCCGCGACGGCGGCGAAGGTGAGGGCGAGCGCCCACTCGAGCTCGTGCCGCATGAAAACGAGACCGATCGCCCCGAGCATCGCCGCTTCGCCCACGCGGTCGACGGTGGAGTCGATGAAGCCGCCGAATGGGGATCCGCTCCCGAGCGAGCGCGCGAGCGCGCCGTCCAGGATGTCGAGGATCGAGCCGACCACGAAGAGCGTCGCCCCGGCCCAGTAGAACCCCCATCCACGCTGCTCGAACGGGACGAGGACGGCGCCGCCGACGGAGAGGAGCACCCCTGCCGCCGTGAGCGCGTTCGGAGTCACGCGCGATCGCCCCAGGCGCCCCATCGCGGTTGCCGCGGCCCGGCGCACGCCTCCGATGTACGCGCCCTGGATGCGCGCGAGTGCGCCGTTCGCCACGGGCGGCGAGGCTACCAGCGCCGCGCGCCGGGGAGCGCCGGCGCGAGCCGGTCGCTCTGGTGCTGCTCGAGCCAGACGAGGAAGGTGCCGGCAAGCGCGGCGACGCCGACGCCGGCGGCGATGTCGAGCCAGAAGTGGTTGCCGGTCGCCATCACCGAGAACCAGACCCACGTGGGCCAGAGCGTCCACAGGAGCTTCGCCCAGCGGGCCGTGACGAGGCCGGCGAGCGCGAACCCGACGATCAGCGCGTCAGCAGAGTGCAGGCTCGGCATCGCGGCGTAGGGGTTCGAGGCCAGCTCGACGAGGCCACTTCCGTGATTCAGGGCCGAGGCCTGCGCCAGCGTGTCGACGAAGCCCTCCTCCGGGAACATGCGCGGCGGCGCGGTAGGGACGAGCACGTATCCGACGAGCCCGAGCACGTTCGCGGTGATGATCCAGTTGCGGATCCGCGTGAACGCTTCGTTGCGGAAGAGGTAGATCCAGAGGAGGGCGACGCCGACGACGGCGAACTGCGAGAGCCAGTACGTCCAGTTGACGACGGCGACAACCGCGTCGCCGGCATGGAGCACCACCCGCTGCAGGTCCGGCTCGACGAGCGCGTGCAGCTCGCGCTGCGCGTCGATCAGGATTCGCCCGTTGGCGTATGCCTCGGCGGGGCTTCGGTCGGCGACCCCGCGGGCCAGCTGGTAGGCCGCGACGAAGCCCAGCCAGATCCCGAGTTGCAGGAGGAAGTCGGGGACTCCACGTGGAAAAACCTGTCGAATTCTCGCCGGCACGCGGGGATTGTAGGTCACTCATGGGAGAACGACTCCCGCGCCCGCCGCCTTCCTAACGGCGCCTTAACGCCGCAAACGCGCTCCGCGCACGCGCCCCGGCGCGGGCGTCAGCCGCCGATCTGGCTCATCGACCGGCTCGCGCGCACGAACCCCGGGTCGTTGACGCGGTGCTTCAGCTCCTTGTGCGCGACCGCTGCGCGAACGAGGACGGCGAGCTCCTCGTCCGAGACGCCCGAGCGCATCGGGCCCTTCAGATCCCACTCGCGCCTCGAGAAGAGGCACGTCCGGAGCTGGCCGTCCGCCGTCAGCCGGATGCGGTCGCACGTCGAGCAGAACGGCTCCGAGACCGGGCTCACGAACCCGAGCTCGCCGACGCCGTCAGCGAAACGGAAGCGGCGGGCGGTGGAGGAGGGCTTCGCGGGAACCTCCACGAGCGGCCAGTGCCGCTCCACGATCTCGCGGATCTCCGCTCCGGTCAGGACCTTGTCTCCCGCCCACGCCTCATCGGCGTCGAGCGGCATGAACTCGATGAAGCGAACGACGTACGGCTTGCGCCGCGCGAGCTCCGCGAGCGCCGGAACCTCGCTCTCCGTGAAGCCGCGGACGGCGACGCAGTTCACCTTGATCGGGCGCAGCTCCGCGTACCGCTCCGCCTCTGCGAGCCCCGTGAGGACCCGGTCGAGCGCGTCGCGCCGCGCCATCTCGGCGAACTTCACGTGCGAGAGCGTGTCGAGCGAGACGTTCACCCGTCGGAGGCCGGCCTCGACGAGCGGGCCCGCGAGACGGTCGAGGAGGACGCCGTTCGTCGTCAGGGAGAGGTCGTCGACGCCTTTCGTCGAAGCGAGCATGGCGACGAGCGTCGGGAGGTCGCGACGCACGAGCGGCTCTCCTCCCGTCAGCCGCACCTCGTCCACGCCCATCGCGGCCATGACCCGGACGAGGCGAGCGATCTCCTCGTACGTGAGCACGTCCTCCTTCGGAAGCCACTGCAGCCCCTCCGCCGGCATGCAGTAGGTGCAGCGGAAGTTGCACTTGTCGGTCACGGAGACACGGACGCTCTTGATCTCCCGTCCCCAGCCGTCGACGAGCGGGTCCATACCGAGAGCCTAGCGAGGGACGAGGGTGCCGTTTCCCGGAGGGCGCGAACGGGAAGGAGCGGGCACGAAAGGGGGTCGAATGCCCGACTGGGATCAGGTGGAAGGCAAGGCCAAGGAGACCATCGGCGGCGCGACCGGCGACGAGGGGCTCGAGGGCGAGGGGAAGGTCCAGGGCGCCTGGGGGGATACGAAGGAAGGCGCGGACGACCTCGCCGACGACGCGAAGGCCCGGGCCGGCGACGCCGTCGATTCGGTGCGCGACCGCGACTAGCGCGGGACGCGCGACGCTCTCCTGCCGAG
>JACVSB010000190.1 GCA_014534155.1 Thermoleophilia bacterium | reverse complement strand
CGGCAGGTCGTTCTCGCCCGTGCCGTAACGTCCGCTCGGGTCGACGGCCTCGGCGGCTCCCTTCGGTCCGGCGGGCTTCTGCAGGAGCTCGACGCGGCGATCAGGGAGGCGGAGGGAGCCCTGCTCGAGCCCCACGAGGTCGGAGGGCGGCTCGCGCCGCTCTACACCGCGTACCGGGGTGAGCTCGAGCGGCTGGGCGTCTGGGACCGCGAGCTCGAGCGACGATTCGCCGCCGAGCTCGTCGCCTCCGATCTCGCCGCCTGGGACGGTCGCCCGGTGTTCGCCTACGGCTTCGAGGACCTCACGGGCGCACAGTGGACCCTCGTCGAGGCGCTTGCGGCGCGCTCCGACGTCCTCGTCTCGCTGCCCTACGAGCCCGGCCGGGCCGCGTTCGCGTCGCTCGCGAGGACGGCGGACGACCTCGCCCGTCTAGCGGACGGGTGCGTGGAGGAGCTGCCGGCGCAGCCCTGGTACGACTCCCCGGCGCTCGCCCACCTGGAGCGGACGCTCTTCCGCCACGGCGGCGACCCCGACCCCGAACGTGTGCCGCCGCTGCACGGGGCGATTCGCTTCCTCGAAGGCGCGGGCACGCGCTCGGCGCTCGAGCTCGTCGGCGAAGAGGTCCTCGCCCTCCTGCGGGAAGGGACCGCCGCCGAGCGGATCGCGCTCCTCTGCCCGAACGTCGAGCGCTTCCGCTCCGCGCTCACGACCACGCTCGCCTCGCTCGGGGTGCCGTACGCGATCGAGGGCACGCTCCCCCTCGCACGAACGCCGTTCGGCCGGGCCCTCCTGGGCCTCCTGCGCTTCGCGTGGCTCGGCGCGCCGCGGCGTCACCTCTTCGCCTTCCTGCGCTCGCCGTTCTCCGGGCTCCCGCGGCCGCGGGTCGATTTCGTCGAGGGCCGGCTGCGCGGACGCGGGATCAGGGAGCCCGAACGGGTGGAAGCGGAGTCAGCGGCCCTTCTCGGGCGCCCGCTTCCGCACCTCGCAGCCCTGCGCGGCGAGCGCCCCGTGACCGCGGTGCGCGACGTGGCCGTGGCCATGCTCCGCGCTGCATACGGCCTCGACAGGCCTCCTCGGAGCGACGAGGCAGCCTTCGACCTTCGCGGCCACGACGCCGTGCGTTCGGTCGCGGACGAGCTCGAAGGGTGGCTCTCTCGCGGCGAGCTGCTCTCGCGCGAGGAGCTTGTGCACGCGCTCGAGACGATTCCCGTGCGGCTCGGCCGCCCGGGCGAGCCCGGACGCGTCGCCGTCCTCGATCTCCTGCGAGCGCGGACGCGCCGCTTCGACGCGGTCTTCGTGCTCGGCCTCGAGGAGGGGTCGTTCCCGCGTCGCGGCGAGGAGACGCCGTTCCTCACGGACGACCATCGCCGGGAGCTCGAGGCGCGCACGCCTCGGCGCCGCGTCGTGCGCCCCGACCACCTCGCCCGCGAGCGGTACCTCTTCTACAGCGCGTGCACGCGCCCGTGGAAGCGGCTCACGCTCGTTCGCGAGACAGCGAACGACGACGGGCGTCCGCAGGAGCCGAGCCCGTTCTGGGACGAGGTGCGAGGCCGCTTCGATCCTCGAGATGTCGCCCGCTGGACCTCGAAGCGACCGCTCTCCGAGGTCGCGTGGCCGCTCGAGCGCGCGCCGAGCGAGCGTGAGCGCCTGCGTGCCTCCGCCGTCCTCGCGGCGGCAGACGCGGAGGAAGCGCGCGCCGTCGCGTCGGCGAACGGGTGGGGGCGGCGGATCGAGCGAGCTCTCGCGGCGCTCGAGCGTCCGACCCGGCTGACACATCCGGCCGTCCTGGCCCACCTTCGCGAGAGCTCGCGCTTCGCGGTCACGGAGCTCGAGACGTTCACGACGTGCTCGTCGATGTGGCTCTTCGACCGCGTCGTCGATCCGCGTGAGATCGACGGCGAGCTGGACGCGCGGCTTCGCGGCGCGATCGTCCATCAGGCGCTCTACCGCTTCTACACCGGCCTCCCGAAGCGCCTCGGCGTCGAGCGCGTGGAGGGCGATCGCCTGGACGAAGCCCTCGTGTTCCTGCACGAGTGTCTCGGCGAGGCGATCGCGGGCCAGGTGCGCCTCGACCTGACGGACGTCGACCGCCTCGAGCTCGAGGGGACGCTCGCGCGCGACCTCGAGTACTTCCTGCGCCAGGAGGTCGAGCTCGGGTTCCCACTCGTTCCCCGGCGGTTCGAGGTCGTGTTCGGAACGCCCGCAGCACCGGTCGAGCTCCAGCGGGGCCTCGATCTCGGAGGCTTCACCGCCTCGGGGAAGATCGACCGGATCGACGTCGATCCGATGAGCGCGCGCGGGATCGTGCAGGACTACAAGTCGGGCGCCGGCGCCCATTCTGCCGCCCAGATCGAGTCCGAAGGGAAGCTGCAGATCCCCCTCTACGTCCTCGCGCTTCGCGACCTCGTGGGGATCGAGCCGCTGGGAGGGTTGTACCGCGCGCTCTCGGGCTCGCGGCAGGCGCGGGGCCTCGTGCGCGCTGAGGCGGTCGAGGACGCCGTCTCGGGGCTCAAGCAGTCCGACTACCTCGACGAGGAAGGCTTCTGGGGCCGGGTCGAGGGAGCGCGCGAGCGCGCGCGCGAAGCGGTGGAGCGGATTCGGAACGGGGACGTGCGGCACGACCCCCGTGGCGGCTCGTGCCCGTCCTGGTGCAGCAGGTGGTCGATGTGCCGGATTCCTCGGGCCTGACGGTCGAGGCACCGAGCCCCGAGCAGCTCGCCGCGATCGAGGAGAGCGGGGTCGTCTTCGTCTCCGCGGGCGCGGGCACGGGGAAGACGACCGTCCTCGTCGAGCGCTTCGTGCGTGCCGTCGTCGAGCGCGAGCTCCCGCTCGACTCGATCCTCGTCATCACGTACACCGAGCGCGCTGCGGGCGAGCTCCGCTCGCGCATCCGCCAGCGCCTCACTGAGCTCGGCCGCCGCGAGCTCTCTGCGGAGATCGACCGTGCGTGGATCTCGACGATCCACGCCTTCTGCTCGCGGCTCCTGCGTGCGCATCCGTTCGAGGCCGGTCTCGATCCGAACTTCCGTGTGCTCGACGAGCCGCAGGCGCTCGTCCTTCGCTCGGAGGCGTTCTCCGAGGCGCTCGCGGCGTTCCTGGCCGACCGCCGGCCCGAGCGTCTGCGCCTGCTCGCGACGTACGGCTCCCGACGGCTGGCGACGATGCTCTTCGGCGCCTACGAACGGCTCCGGTCGGCCGGGCGGCCCCTGCAGCTCGCCGGCGCGGAGCCACGCTCGATCGCGGATGCCGCCGGCGCCCTCCGCGAGTGCGCCCGGGCCGCGCTCGCCGACGCGGGCGAGGACGCCGAGGGGACGGCGCTCGTCGCCCGCGCGCTCGACCTCGTCGGTCCGGACGGGGCGCTTCCCCCGCCGGAGCGGCTCCTCGACCTGGGCGACCTGCGCGTGCCGGAGCGCCGTTCCGAGGGGTTCGCGTCGTACCACGAGGCACTGGCGGCTCTGGAGAGTGCGGCACTCGACGCCGTGGCAGCGCGAGACCGCGATCTCCTGCAGGCGCTCCTCGTTGAGCTCGATCGCGTCTACGCCGAGGCGAAGGAGCGTGAATCGGCGCTCGACTTCGAGGACCTCCAGCTCCGGGCGCGCGCGCTGCTGCGCGCCGACGCGGGGGTGCGCGAGCGGACGCGTTGGCGCTTCCGGTCCGTCATGGTGGACGAGTTTCAGGACACGAACCGCCTCCAGTGCGAGCTCGTCGACGAGCTCGCGTGCGACGAGCTCTTCTTCGTCGGCGACGAGTTCCAGTCGATCTACCGCTTCCGTCACGCCGACGTCGAGGTCTTTCGTGAACGCCGCTCCCGCTCACCGGGAGTTCTCGCCCTGACGAGGAACTACCGCTCGCGGCCGGAGGTCCTCGCCGTCGTGAACCACCTCTTCGGAACCGAGTT
>JACVSB010000160.1 GCA_014534155.1 Thermoleophilia bacterium | reverse complement strand
GGGCACGGCGCTCTCCGTGCTCAACACACTTCCGCGGGAGTCGTACCTGCGCGGTGTCGTGCCGCAGGAGATGCCCTCCTCCTGGGCGGCCGAGGCCCTCGAGGCGCAGGCGGTCGTGGCGCGCTCGTACTCGCTGGCGGTGGGCGGGCACTGCTCCTGGCTCGGCGGGGGCGGGCCGGAGCGCGTGCTCTGCGCCGACGTCCGCGATCAGGTCTACGGCGGCAAGTCGGCGGAACAACCGGCCACGAACGCCGCCGTGCTCGCGACGGCGGGCGAGGTTGTCACCCACGACGGGAGGCCCGCGGAGACCTACTTCTTCTCGACCTCGGGCGGCAGGACTGCCGCGAAGGCCGACGAGTGGGGCGGCGCCGCCGTGCCGTACCTCGTCTCGGTGCCCGATCCCTACGACGCCCTCTCCCCGCACCACCTGTGGGGTCCGGGCGACGCCGAGCTCGACTGCTCCGGGACCTCCGCGGACTGCGTCTTCCGCGCGGTGCAGGTCCGTCAGCTCCTCGGCCTCGCCGCCCTTCCCCTCGACCTTGCGGTTACGGGGCGCAATGCTTCGCGGAGGGTCTCGGCGCTGACGGCGAGCACGGCGGCCGGAGCCGCCACGTTTGACGGCGCCGTCGCGCGCCGCCGGCTCGGGCTTCGCTCCACGTGGTTCTCCGTCGGCGTGCTCTCGCTTCGCGCATCGACGCGCACCGTGACCTACGGCCAGCGCGTCACGCTCGCCGGGCTCACGCGCGGCGGGGGGACGCGCGGGTGGCGAGGCGCCTCGCTGCAACGACGTCGCGCCGGCGAGACGAGCTGGTCGACGATCGCGGCCACGCTTGCCGACGGGATCTGGAGCTCGAGGCGCGCACCGGGAATCGGTACGGATTTCCGCGTCGTGTCGGGCAACGCGACAGGCGCCGCCGTGCGGGTCAACGTGCGAACGAGAGTGGCGTTCGAAACACCGGAGCCGCCGTACACGCGCCTGACGGGCCGGATCGGGCCGGCTCGGGCAGGGGTCGCCGTCACGCTCGAGCGCAGGGAGGCCGACGGGACGTGGGCCTTGGTGGCCCGGACGAAAACGACCACGGAAGGCGGCTTCTCCTTCGCGCTCTTGCGGCGAGGCACGTACCGCGCGACCGCCGACGCCGGGCCCGGCTACCAGCCGGGTCGGGCGAGCGCGAGCCTTCCTCCGCGCTGAGGCGAAGCGGCCGCGCGCCGACGCCGAGGCGGCTCGGTCCACCGGCCTACGGCGTGACGGGTTGACGCCAGGCGGCCACCCACGTCTTCCGGTCGACGCGCCCGGTCACGTCGAGGCTCTTCTCCTGCTGGAACCTGCGGCAGATTCTCTCGCTCTTTGCGTCGAACCTCGTGGTCACCTCGACCCGCCAGCCGCGTTCTCTCATCCTCGCCTGCCAGCGCTCGACGTCGTCGCCGAACATCCCCAGGGCGAGGACGCGCCCGGGAAACGGAGGTGCGGGGACATCCTCTTCGCCGGGCGCGTGGTGACCGGGAGCGCGCGCGAGGCAGCCGGGGTCGGCAACGCTGATGTCGACGTCCAGGTCGAGCACGCGGCACTTCTTGCCGTCGAACTCAGCGGCGTACTGCCAGGCCCGCTGGCCTTGCTCGGGCCACAGGCCGGCCGGCATCCTCCGTGCCGCGTGCGGGTCACGGGCCCCCGCGGCGTGCGCGACCCAGCTCGCGATCCAGACGAACCCGGCGGGCACGCTCCCCGCCGCCATGGCCTGCAGCGGCGCCGGGTTGGC
This sequence comes from Thermoleophilia bacterium, assembly GCA_014534155.1. The sequence goes on along the minus strand of JACVSB010000160.1, from coordinate 2,865 downwards.
GTACACGCCCGGTCGCGCGCCTGCCCGACGGACGGTCTCGCACCACGCGCGCGTGTACTCGATCGTCTTCGAGGGCGCGCTCTCGAATGTGCGGAGCTCGACGTCGAGGCAGAGCGGGAACGCACCGCTGTAGCCGAAGGAGGCGGCGATCGCGAGCGCGTCCCGACCGTCCACCGTTCCCTGGGGGCGCGTGAGCGGGCCGCGCGTCTGCCTGCCCACGTACGTGAGCATGAAGCGCTCGATGCCGCTGCGAACGTACGCCTTCACGAGCTGCGGCGTCCACCCGCTCCCGGACGATTCCGGCCCGCCGATGTAGACGTTCCACCAGCGCCCGCCGATCTCGGAGAGCATCCGCCTCGCCGTGTCGGCCGGCGGTGCCGCTGCACGATCGAGGCCCTGGAGCGCCATGGAGTCCCTCTCGCCGGGCCGGCCGGCGACGCGGCGGAAGCGTACAGCGGGCGGCGACGCGTCGCACCGATGACTCGGCACGCACCCTCCTCTATGCTCGGGCGACGATGCGCGTCCCCCGGGGACCGTTCCTCGCGCTCGTCCTCGCGGCCGTGGCCGCGCTCAGCGCTTCGCGCGTAGGCGCGTCCGCGGGCGAGCACCCGACTGGCATCGGTGTGGCCAAGCTCGGGCTCGGGACGGTGACGAGCCGGCCGGGCGGCATCGCCTGCGGGACGGCCTGCCAGGCGGGGTTCGCGGAGGGGGAGACCGTCGAGCTCACGGCCACGCCCGCTCCCGGGGAGAGCTTCCAGGGCTGGAACGGCTGTGAGCCCGCGGACGCCTCGACGTGCACCGTCGAGATCTGGGACCTGGAGTGCGTCGTTGCCCGCTTCACGGGAGGCGGCGCGACCGCGACCCCGAACTGCTCCGCGGTCCCGCCGCTCTCGCCGCCGCCCCTGCCGGCCGGCGATCACCCTCCCCCGGGCGCTCCGTGCACCATCGTGGGAACGCGTCGCGACGACATCCTGCGCGGGACGGCGGGCGACGACGTGATCTGCGGCCGGGCGGGCGACGACCTGCTCCTCGGCGGCCCGGGTCACGACGTGCTCCTCGGAGGAGGCGGCCGCGACCGGCTCCTCGGGGAGGCCGGGCGCGACTACCTGCAGGGCGGGCCGGGGCCGGACGTGCTCGTGGGTGGACGCGGCGACGACGAGCTTTTCGGCGGCGGCGGCGCGGACCTCCTTCGCGCCCGCGACGGCGTCCTTGACGTGGCCGACGGCGGCCGTGGCCGCGACCGCGCGCGCGTCGACCCGTTCGACCTCCTTCACGCCGTCGAGCGGCGGCTGTGAGCGAGGAGGGCCCGGCCGAACGCGCCGGACCTAACACTTAAGTCAACGTCTGGACGCCGGGACGGAGACCGTCGTTCAGCGACGAAGCCGGCAAGCCCGTGGCCACGCGCAGGCGTACACGAACGGCCGGAAGCCGACGCCCTGGACGACGCCCGCTATCCGGTAGCGGCGGCGCTTCACGCCCCCCTATGATCCTTGACTCGTTTCCGCCCGGGAGGGACGCCGTGTCCGCGCTCGACGAGCTGATCGCGCATCTCGGGGAGAACGGCGGGCCCGCGCTTGTCCTCGGCGTCGCGCTCCTTCTCGGCCTCCGGCACGCGACCGACCCGGATCACCTCGTCGCCGTCTCGACGCTGATGGCGACGGCCGGCGCGCGACGCGCGCGGCGCGCGAGCGCGCTCGGTGCGGCGTGGGGACTCGGGCACGCGACGACGCTGCTCGCGGTCGGCCTGCCGTTCGTCCTCCTGCAAGCAGTCGTCCCCGACAAGCTCGCCGGCGTCGCCGAGGTTGCCGTCGGGATGGTGATCGTCGCGCTCGCGATCCGGCTCCTCGTCCTCTGGCGGCGAGGAACGTTCCATGCGCACGTGCACGCGCACGGCCCGACCAGGCACCGGCACCTGCACCGCCACGAGAACGCTCATCGGCCGGCGCTGGTCGCCCACGCCCACGAGCACGAGCTCGCGCGCTCGCTGCTCCAGCCGTACACCGTGGGGCTCGTGCACGGCGTCGGCGGCTCGGGCGCCGTCACGGTGCTCGTTCTCGCGACGGTGGACGGCCGCGCCGCCGCCGGAGCCGCGCTCGTCACCTTCGCGCTCGCGAGCGCCGCCTCGATGGCGCTCTTCTCTACCGTCCTCGGCTACACGCTCGCGTGCGCGCCGATGCGGCGGAGCTTCGCCTTGCTCGCGCCCGGCCTCGGGATCGTGAGCCTCGCCTTCGGGGGCTGGTATGCCTTCGCGGCGTTCGGCGGGCTGTGAGATCGTCGATGAGCCGAATCGGCTGGTGAAGGTCGATGTCGCGGGGGCGTTAGCCGCAACGTGAACGTCGGCCTCCCGGGCCGGTGAGCCGCTCGCCGGCGGCGCTTCGGGCGCCCGGTGGAGCGGAGCCCGGGCGGGAGGCGTAGAGGGTGCTAGAGGAGCCGCCCGGGCTCCGTCTCGAATCTCGCTGCGGCTACAGGCTGCTTCGCTCGTCGCCGAGCGACGTGCGGGTCGAGTCGGCCGTCTCGTCGCCGAACACACCAGTCCCCGCCTCGGCCGCTGTCTCGTCGCCCAGGTAGTCGCCCCGCTCGCGTCCGTAGTACCCGCCCACCTGCTCGCGGTAGCTCTCGGAGCGGTAGGTCTCGGGATCGAACTCGGGCGAGTCCTTGATCTCGTCCTTCGTGCGGTCGAGGAAGACCGTCTCCGCGTCCAGGTCGACCTCGCGGATCACACCGGCGGGGAGCAGAACCTTCTTGCCGAAGATCCACGGGCCCGTGTCGACGACGAGGTAGCTCTGCCCCACGTCGTACGTGGCCTCGTCGACCTTGCCGATGCCGCCGTCGGTGGCCTCGACGGAGAAGCCGACGACGTCCGTC
>JACVSB010000066.1 GCA_014534155.1 Thermoleophilia bacterium | reverse complement strand
TCGTCGCGAGGGCGGCGAGCGCGCCGAGGCGGCCATAGCGAAGGGCTGCTTCCACGGGCACGAGGACGAGGAGGTCTCGGGCCGGCGTGCCGGGGTCGAACGCGTACAGGATCGCCCAGGCCGAGAGGAACGCCGTGTCGAACGCGAGTGCGCAGCCTCCGAGCACCGGCGGGCGGCCGCGCCGGCCGGCCGCGAAGAGGGCGAGCGCGGTGAGCGAGAACGCGCCCGCGAGGCCCCACGCGAAGCGCTCCTCGCCGGGCGGGTAGTCCTCGAAGACGGGCTCAGCGAGGACGAACGGTGTCGCGAGGAGGCGCACCCAGTCCACCCAGCCGTCCGGGTCGCGGAGCGTCTCCCGCGGAAGGAGGCCTGTCAGCCCGCTACACCGTCGAAGAGCGCTTCCCAGCGCACGAGGAGCTCCTGGAGCTCGTCTCGGGCGCGGCGGTGGGCCGCGATCGCGTCCACGTCCGTCCAGTCGACGGCCAGCTTCGCCTCGATCGTCGCCACGAGTGCTTCCTGCGCTTCGATCTCGGCCTCGAGCGCCGCGAGCGGATCGGGTCTCCTCCTCTCGCCGCCCGTGGCAGGCACCTTCCTTGCGCGCGGGGGACGCGGCGGCGGCTGGGCCTCGCGCTCGGCTCTCGCGCGAACCAGGTCGGCCCAGCCTCCCTCGTACGAGCGCAGCGTCGAGCCTTCCACCGCGAGCGTTCGCTCCGCGACCGCATCCACGAGCGCCCGGTCGTGCGAGACGAGGAGGATCGTCCCCGGAAAGGCCTCGAGGGCGGCCTCGAGCGCCTCGCGGCTCTCCAGATCCAGGTGGTTCGTGGGCTCGTCCAGCGCGAGGAAGTTGGCGCCCGACGCGACGACGAGCGCGAGCGCGAGGCGGCGCCGCTCGCCGCCCGAGAGCAGGCTCACCTGGCGCTCGTGCGCCTCCCATCCCGAGAAGAGGAAGCGGCCGAGGAGCTTCTGCGCCTCGGGGCGGTTGAGCCCGGTCGCGCGCTGGGCCGTCGCGAGAACCGTCTGCCGGGCGTCCAGCTCGAGCCCGTGCTGAGAGAAGTAGGCGGGAACGACGCCGTGCCCGAGCCGCGCGCGGCCGGCTCGCGGCGCCCGTCGGCCGAGGAGCGTCTCGACGAGCGTCGTCTTTCCGGACCCGTTCGGGCCGACGAGCGCAACGCGCTCGCCTCGCTCGACCGCGAAGCTGGCGTCCTGGAGGAGCGTCTTCTCTCCCGCCGCGACCTCGAGGCCCTCGGCGTCGACGACCGTGCGCCCGCTTCGGGGCGGATCGAGAAACGCGAAGCCGAGTCGCTTCGCCCTCCTCGTCAGGAGGGCGGCGTCGGCGGCGGCGCCCGCCCGCTCCTCCTCGAGCCGCGCGATCTGGGAGAGCTTCGCCTGGGCCTGACGCGCCTTCGACTTCTTGTACCGGAAGCGCTGTACGAAGCGCTCGAGCCGGGCGATGTCGGCGGCGACGCGGTCAGCCGTCCTCTGCGCGTGCTCGGCACGCTGCGCCTTCTCGCGCCGCCAGGCGTGCCACGGGCCGCGAAAGTAGGTGGCGCGGCCCTCCTCGAGCTCGAGCGTGGCGGTCGTGACGGCCTCGAGGAACCAGCGGTCGTGCGCCACGAGCACGACGGCCGCGTCGAGGGAGGAGAGCTCGCGCTCGAGCCATTCGAGGCTCGTCACGTCCAGGTGGTTTGTCGGCTCATCCAGGAGGAGCAGGTCGGGGTCGCCCGAGAGCGTCCGCGCGAGCGAGGCGCGTGTCAGCTCGCCCCCGCTGAAGCTCGCAAGGGGCCGGTCCAGGTCGACGTCGCGGAAGCCGAGACCGCGAACGACCGCCGTCGCCCGGTCCCGCCACGCGTACCCCCCGGCGTGCTCGAGCCGCGCCTGCGCGTCGGCGTAGCGGCCGAGCGTTCCCGTGTCGTGCGCGCCGGCCGCCATCGACTCCTCGAGCCCGCGGAGCTCCCCCTCGATCGCCACGAGGTCGGCGGCGCCGTCGAGGACGTACTCGCGGAGCGTGAGGGCACGCTCGAGCGGGGGACGCTGCTCGTGGAGCGCCGTGCGGGTCCCTTTCGCGAGCGCCAGGCGGCCGCCGTCGACGGACGTCCGGCCGGCGAGCATCCGGAGGAGCGTCGTTTTGCCGGCTCCGTTCGGGCCGGCGAGTGCGATGCGGTCCCGGCGCGCGACGGTGAACGAGACCTCGTCGAAGAGGACGTCGCCGGAGAGCTCCTTGCGCAGGTTCGCGGCGACGAGCACGGCCATGACGGCATGGTCGCACGCCGGGTTCGCGGCGGGAGGCCGCAGCGCCGATCAGTAGTAGCCCGTACGGCCTTTCCGGAGCCGTACCGATGTCCGTCCGCCTGCACGGGAGGAGACTCGGCGCGTCAACGTGATCTGCCGCCGCCGCTCGGGTGCTGCGGTTGCGACCTGGAGGTGGAAACCATGACTCGTCGCCCCTACTGGAAGCAGGCGGCCGCGACGGCCCTGGCGCTCGTCGCCTGGCTTGTCGTCGTCGGCGGCGCCGGCGCACAGGCCGGTCCGCTGAACCCGGCGGCGCTCACGAAGTTCGTCGACCCCTTGCCGATCCCACCGATCGCGCGGCCGGCCGGGCCCGGCTACTACGAGCTGCACATGGCCGAGCGCACGGTCAAGATGCACCGCGACCTCCCAGCCACGAAGGTCTGGGGCTACAACGGCGGGTACCTCGGGCCGACGATCGTGGCGGATTCGGGACAGCCGATCAGCGTCCGTTGGTTCAACGACCTCCCGGCGGAGCACCTGTTCGCGGCCTCGATCGACCGCTCCCTCGACGGGATGGACGCGCTCCCCGACGTGCGGGCGGTCACGCACCTGCACGGCGGCCACGTGCCGGATTCGAGCGACGGCGGGCCAGACGCGTGGTTCCTCCCCGGTGAGAACCGGCTCTACTACTACCCCAACGACCAGGAGGCAGCGACGCTCTGGTACCACGACCACGCGCTCGGGATCACGCGCCTCAACCCGTACGCGGGGCTGGCCGGCGGCTACGTCGTCTCCGACGCCCACGAGCGGTCGCTCAACCTCCCGAGCGGCGCCTACGACATCCCGCTCATCATCCAGGACAAGTCGTTCTTGACGGACGGCTCGCAGTCCTACGCGACGCAGGGAATCCTCCCCGCGATCCATCCGACCTGGGTGCCCGAGTACTTCGGGACGACGGTTCTCGTCAACGGGAAGGTGTGGCCGTACCTCGACGTGGAGCCGCGGAAGTACCGCTTCCGGATCGTGAACGGCTCCAACGCCCGCTTCTACGGGCTCAGCCTCACGCCGGCGAAGGACCAGGACAAGCTGAAGCCCGTCCTGTACCAGGTCGGAGCCGACGGGGGCCTCCTGCCCGGCGTGGCACCGACGCAGCAGCTCCTCGTCGCTCCCGGCGAGCGCGCCGACGTGGTCGTCGACTTCTCGAAGCTCGCGGGGACGAACGTCCTCCTCACGAACAGCGCGAAGACGCCGTACCCGGCGGGCGCGTCGCCGGACCCGAGGACGGTGGGCCGGGTCATGCAGTTCCGCGTAGGGACGTCGCTCTCCGGCCCGGACACGAGCGCCCTCCCGGCCACTCCGAGACCGATCACGAAGCTGAGCCCCGCCGGGAAACTCGTGCGGGACGTTCCCCTCACCGAGATCCTCGATCCGGCGACGGGCCTGCCCACGAAGCTCCAGCTCGAGGGCAGGGACTTCCACGACCCGGTCACGATCACCCCGCGAGTGGGCTCGACCGAGGTCTGGCGCCTGATCAACACGACGGCCGACACGCACCCGATCCACCTGCACCTCGTGCAGTTCCAGGTGGTCGACCGCCAGAGGTTCGACGTCGCCCGGGTACCTGGCTACCGGGGGCCGTCCGCGGCGCGTCGGCGGCGAAGGGGCCGAACCCGAACGAGACCCGCCGTTACGCGGCCGCGACCGGCGCACCGACGAGCGCCCGCGCGGCGTCGGCGATCGCGTCGGCGTCGATCCCCGCGGCGGCGAGGAGCTCCGCGGGCTTGCCCGAGCCGGGGAGCTCGCGCGGCGCGAGCAGCGTGACGCGCGGGCGCTCGTCCGCATCCGCGAACGCCGAGAGGACGGCCTCGCCGAGCCCTCCCTCGGGCGAGTGGTCCTCGACGGTGACGACCCGGCCCTGGGTCGCCTCGGCGCACGCGCGCAGCGTCGCGACGTCCAGCGGCTTCACGGAGTAGAGGTCGACGACGCGGGCCGAGATGCCGTCCGCGTCCAGCTGCTCGGCTGCCTTGAGCGCCTCGTGCAGCGTGATCCCGGCCGCGACGACCGTCACGTCGTCCTCGTCGGAGGAACGAACCACCTTGCAGCCGCCGACGGGGAACTCCTCGTCGGGCCCGTAGACGACCGGCGTGGCGGCGCGCGTCGTCCGCAGGTAGGAGATCCCGTCCAGGTCGGCCATCGCGGCCACGAGCTTCGCCGTCTGGTTCGCGTCACACGGGTAGAGGACGGTCGTTCCGTGCACCGCCCGGAAAGCGGCCAGGTCCTCGAGCGCCATCTGCGACGGCCCGTCCTCGCCGATCGAGACGCCCGCGTGCGAGCCGCAAAGCGCCATGCTCGCGCGCGAGATGGCGGCCATGCGCACGAAGTCGTAGGCGCGCGAGTGGAAGGCGGCGAACGTGGAGGCGAAGGGGCGCCAGCCCCGCACCTGCAGCCCGACCGCGGCGGCGATCATCTGCTGCTCCGCGATGAACATCTCGAAGTAGCGATCCGGGTGGGCGTCGCGGAACTCCTCGGAGTGCGTCGAGTTCGAGACCTCCCCGTCGAGCGCGACCACGTCGCCCCGCCCGCCGCCAAGCGCGCGCAACGCGTCGCCGTAGGCCTTGCGCGTCGCCACCTCCTTGCCGCCCGCCTCGTAGCGCGGGAGCTCGAGCGCGCCGACGGGGAAGCGGTGCGGCGTCGCATCTCCCTCCGGCTTTCGCACGGAGACCCGGATCTGACGCTCGCCGCCGAGCTGCCGGATCGCCGTCTCGGGATCGTCGAGCGCCTTCCCGTGAGCTCCGAGGTGGTTCTCGACGGCCTCTGCGCCCTTGCCCTTGACCGTCCGTGCCACGATGACCGTGGGCTTCCCATCGGTCGCGACGGCCTCCGCGTACGCCCGGTCGATCTCGCCGACGTCGTGGCCGTCGACCGCGATCGCGTGCCAGCCGAATGCCTCCGCCCGGCTCGTGTAGGAGGCGAGGTCCCAGCCGTGCATCGTCTCGCCCGTCTGCCCCAGGCGGTTCACGTCGATGATCGCCGTCAGGTTGTCGAGCTCGTACCAGGCGGCGTGCTCGAACGCCTCCCACATCGACCCCTCGGCCATCTCGCTGTCCCCGCACAGGACCCAGACGCGGTACGGGATCCGGTCGAGGCGCTTGCCGGCGAGCGCCACGCCCACGCCGATCGGGAGGCCCTGGCCCAGCGAGCCCGTGGCGACATCCACCCAGGGGAGGACGGGCACGGGATGGCCCTCGAGCCGGCTACCGAGCAGGCGGAAGGTGAGGAGCTCCTCGTCCGTGATCGCGCCGACCGCCTTGAAGATCGAGTAGAGGAGCGGCGAAGCGTGCCCCTTGGAGAAGATCAGGTGGTCGTTTCGCGGGTCCTCCGCCGCGTCGAAGTCGTAACGAAGGTACTTGTCCACGAGCACGGCCATGAGGTCGGCCGCGGACATCGACGACGTCGGGTGTCCGGACTTCGTCACTGCGCTCGCGCGGATCGAGTCCACGCGCAGCTCCTGCCCCAGCTCCTGCCAGCGTTCGACGTCGCTCATGGCCTCCCCATCTCCCCCAGACGTTCAGCTAAACCTCTCGGGGGTAACGTACGTCGAATGAGGGTCGCCGTGGCGTTCGACCATCGCGGCGTGAAGATCCGCGCGCCGCTCCTCGACCTCCTCGCGGAGCTCGGGCACGACGTCCTCGACCTCGGCGTGGACGCCGTTGAGCCGCGCGTCGACTACCCGGACAAGGCGCGCGAGGCCGGGGAGGCGCTCGTCGCCGGGAGCGCCGAGCGCGCCGTCCTCGTTTGCGGCTCCGGCGTCGGCGCCTCGGTCGCCGCGAACAAGCTTCCGGGCATCCGCGCGTGCCTCTGTCACGATACGTACTCCGCCCACCAGGGCGTCGAGCACGACGACATGAACGTCCTTTGCCTCGGCTCGGGCGTCGTCGGCCCCGACCTCGCGGCCGAGCTGGTGCGCGCCTTCCTCGCCGCGCGCTTCCAGGGGGGCGAGCGCTACGTGCGCCGCCTCGAGAAGGTCGAGCGACTTGAGAAGGAGGCCGCCCGTCGCAGTTTCCCCGCGCCGGAGGCGGCGACAGCCGGCGGAGCCGCCGGACCCGCCCACAATCTGGAGGGAGTCCTGGGAAATGCCTAGTTCCAACCTGCACCGTCTGGCCGAGCTCGGCCAGAGCCCGTGGATCGACTACCTGTCCCGCGACCTGCTGCGAAGCGGCGGGCTCGAGCGGATGGTGGAGGAGCACGCGATCCGTGGCGTCACGTCGAACCCGACGATCTTCCAGAAGGCGATCTCCGCGGGCACCGCCTACGACGAGCAGCTGCGCGAGCTCGCGCCGGAGGTCGACGACCCGAAGGAGCTCTTCATCAACCTCGCGGCCCACGACGTCGGCGAGGGCTGCGACCTCCTGCGCCCCGTCTGGGAGGCGGGGTCTCCCGGCCGTGACGGCTACGTCTCGATCGAGGTCGACCCCACGCTCGCGTTCGACACCCAGGCGACGATCGAGCAGGCACAGCGCTTCCACGAGCTGATCGACCGCCCGAACCTGTACGTGAAGATCCCCGCGACGAAGGAGGGGCTCCCCGCGATCGAGGAGATGATCGCCCGGGGCCGCCCGATCAACGTCACGCTCATCTTCTCGCTCGAGCGCTACAGCGAGGTCGCCGAGGCCTACGTCCGCGGGGTGGAGCGGCTGCTCGCGGCCGGCGGCGACGCTACTCGCGTCGCGTCCGTCGCGAGCTTCTTCGTCTCGCGCGTGGACACCGAGGCCGACCGGCGCCTGGACGAGCTGCGAGGGCCCGACGAGCTCAGGGGCAAGCTCGCGATCGCGAACGCGAAGCTCGCCTACGAGCGCTACAAGCAGGTCTTCGAGTCCGACCGCTTCCGCGCGCTCGAGGAGAAGGGGGCAAGCCCGCAGCGGTGCCTCTGGGCCTCGACCTCGACGAAGGACCCGCGGTACCGGGACGTCCTCTACGTCGAGGAGCTGATCGGGCCCGAGACGGTGAACACGATGCCGGAAGAGACGATCCTCGCCTTCCAGGACCACGGCCGGGTGGAGCCGACGCTCGAGCGGGGGATCGACGAGGCCCGCCAGGTCTTCGCCGACCTGGCGGCGGCGGGCGTCGACTACGACGACGTGGTCGAGACGCTCGAGCGCGAGGGCGTGCAGAAGTTCGCCCAGTCGTTCGACGAGCTCCTGGACGGCATCCGGAGGACGACGAGCGAGCTCGTCACCGCCTGATGGCGGTCGAAGCCGCACCGCTCGTCGAGCGGATCTGGAACCGCGACGCCGGCATCTGGACCGGCGGCGACGAGAGCCGCTGGTGCGGCTGGCTCGACGAGCCTGCACGGATGCACCGGCGCGTGCCCGAGCTCCTCGAGTTCGCGCGGGCCGTGCGCGCGGACGGGCTCGCCCACGTCGTGCTCGCGGGCATGGGAGGCTCGAGCCTCGCCCCCGAGGTTCTGCGGCGGACGTTCGCGGTCGAGACGTTCGACGTGCTCGACACGACGCATCCGGACGCAGTCCGCGCGCTCGAGTCGCGCCTCGACCTCGAGCGCACGCTCTTCCTCGTCGCCTCGAAATCCGGGACGACGCTGGAGACGCAGTGCCACCTGGACTACTTCTGGGAGAAGGTCGATCGAGGGGAGCAGTTCGCCGTCGTCACCGACCCGCGCTCCGCGCTCGAGGAGCACGCCCGCCGGCACGGTTTCCGCGCCGTCTGGCAGGGCGAGGAGTCGATCGGCGGACGCTACTCGGCTCTCTCCCCGTTCGGGATGGTTCCGGCTGCCCTCATGGGGATCGACCTCGAGCGCTTCCTCTTCCGTGTGCAGGAGATGGTCGAGGCGTGCCGGATGCACGAGGGGAACCCGGGCCTCGAGCTCGGGCGCCAGCTCGGCGAGGGCTGGCGCGAGGGC
>JACVSB010000321.1 GCA_014534155.1 Thermoleophilia bacterium | reverse complement strand
TCGCTCGACTACCTCCGCTGGGCGAGGGACGAGCTCCGCGGCGACGAGATGCTCGTCGAGTTCCGTCACCGAAGCTGGCTCGACGACGAGAACCGAGAGCGTACGCTCGGCTTCCTGGAAGAGCTCGGTGCGTCGCACGTCGTCGTGGACGCGCCGAAGACGAACGCCCGAAACCTCGTCCCGACGGTGCTCGCGCTCACGAGTCCGACCCTGTACGTCCGCTTCCACGGCCGGAACGCGGCTACGTGGAACAAGCGGGGCGGGAGCGCGGCCGAGCGCTTCGACTACCTCTATGCGGACGACGAGCTGCGCGAGTGGTCGCGCGCGCTGCGCCGGCCGGCAGCGGAGGCGCAGCAGGCGTTCGCGATGTTCAACAACAACGGCCGCTCCCCCGCTCCGCCCGGTCTCGGCGAGAAGGAGTTCGTCGCCCAAGCGCCCGTGAACGCGCTCACGTTCAAGGCGATGCTCGCGGACGGGGAGGCCGCGTGACGCTCGCGGGCCTCGCGCACCGGGCGCGGCCGGCGGCGGGGGCCGCGGAGGGAGCGCTCGTCGTCCTGCACGGCCGCGGCGCCGACGAGCACGACCTCGAGCCCCTCCTCGAGGCGCTCGACCCGGAGCGGCGCCTGGCCGGCTACCTCCCGCGCGGCCCGCTCTCCCTCCCGCCGGGCGGCGCGCACTGGTACGTCGTCCGCCGTGTCGGCTTCCCGGATCCGGCCACGTTCTTTGCGACCTGGGAGCGCCTCTCGGGCTGGGTCGACGCGGCAGGCGAGGACGCGGGCGTCGGGAGCGACCGGCTCGTCCTCGCCGGGTTCTCGCAGGGCGCGGTCATGGCATACGCGCTCGCGCTCGCCGCCTCGCGTCCGAGGCCCGCCGCCGTCCTCGCTTTCAGCGGCTTCGTCCCCCGGGTGGAGGGGCTCGAGCTCGACCCCGACGCGCGCGCCGGCCTTCCCGTCTCGATCGCGCACGGGACTCTCGACCCCATCATCGGCGTCGAGTTCGGCCGCGAGGCGCGCGAGCGGCTGACGACGGCCGGCCTCGACGTCGCCTACCGCGAAGACCCCGTCGGACACACGATCACCCCCGGAGGGCTCGCCCAGGCGCGCGCGGTCCTCGCGAGGGCCGTCGCCTAGGGCGAGGCCGCCGCGTCCTCAGGACGCGGCTCGTCCAGCCCCGTCTCGACGGGCCCGGGCGGGACGGGCGCCGTCGGGCGCAGGTAGAGCAAGTCGTAGGCGAGCGCCGCGGCCGCGCCGCCGGCGAGCGGCCCCAGGTACCAGATCCACGCGTCGGCCCACTCCCGCTGGACGAGCTCGGGACCGAGGCGCGTCCGGGGGTCATCGCCGCCCCGGTGAGCGCGCCGCCCATGAGGACGGCGAGCGTGATTGTCAGGCCCGATGGCGAGCCCCGCGATCGAGGCGAAGCTGCCCCGTGGATCTGCCGGCGCCGACGAGGACGAGGGCGAGGGCGCCGACGAACTCGGCCACCGCCCGGAGGAACCAGTCCCGCTCCACGAAGGGCCCGGGCCGACGTCCGGGGCCGGACGGAGCTAGCGCCGCCAGTAGCCGCGCGTGAAGAGGACGAGCACGGGGACGAGCTCGAGCCGGCCGAGCCACATGAGCAGGATGAGGAGCACCTTGGAGAGATCGGTGAAGGGCTGGTACGAACCCATC
>JACVSB010000391.1 GCA_014534155.1 Thermoleophilia bacterium | reverse complement strand
CTCCGCGGCGTCCTCAAGCGTGAAGGCTTCCTCTCCAGGGACGCCCGCATCGTCGAGCGCAAGAAGGCCGGCCTCCACAAGGCGCGCAAGGCGCCCCAGTACAGCAAGCGCTGACGGCGGCGAGGCCTGCGGCGCTCGGCGCCGCCCGCGCGCCGCCCCTTCGCCTTGACCGCCGAGCGACGCTACTTCGGAACCGACGGCGTTCGCGGCGTCGCGGGCGAGACGCTGACCCAGTCGCTCGTCGCTCGCCTCGGGGTCGCCTTCGCGCGGTGGACCGGCGGAGCGCCCGTCCTCCTCGGCCGAGACACCCGCGCGTCCGGCCCCGCGCTCGAGGCGGCGCTCGCGAGCGGTCTGCGGGCAGGCGGCGCGAGCGTCCGCTCCGGCGGCGTCCTGCCGACGCCTGCCGTCGCGCTCCTCGCGGGGCAGGGCTGCGGAGCCGTCGTCTCCGCCTCGCACAACCCTCCGGAGTACAACGGGGTCAAGTTCTTCGGCGAGGGCGGGTGGAAGCTCGCGGACGAGGACGAGCGCGCGCTCGAGGACCTGCTCGGGACGCTCGACGAGCCGCCGGAGGCGACGTTCGAGGAGCCGGCGGACGACGGGTCGTACGGTTCCCGCTACCAGGAGCTCGTGGCCGAGCGGTTCGGCTCGCCGCTCGCCGGCCTTCGAATCGCGTGCGACTGCGCGAACGGCGCGATGAGCGGGGTCGCCCCGAGCGTGCTCGAGCGGCTCGGCGCGACGGTGACGGCCCTCGGAGACGCGCCGGACGGCCGGAACATCAACGTGGGCTGCGGCGCGACCGACCTCGCGCTCCTCGGGCGCGTCGTCTCCGGCGGAGACTTCGACCTGGGCGTGGCCTTCGACGGGGACGGAGATCGGATGCTCGCAGTCGACGGCGAGGGCCGAGCCCTCGACGGGGACGAGATCATCGCGGTCCTCGCCCTTCACCTCGGATTTTTTTTTTTTGTTTTGTCGTCGATGTTGATCTTCTGTTTTCTATTCGTGTTGTGGGTCATATGTTTATTTGTGTTTTGGACGGACGTTTGGTTCGGCTTGGTGATGTAGGG
>JACVSB010000269.1 GCA_014534155.1 Thermoleophilia bacterium | reverse complement strand
GGGATTACCCCCTCTCCACCCGGTTCGACGAGATGGACGCGGTGGTCGTCTTCGACGACGTCGAGGTGCCGCGGGAGCGCGTGTTCCTCGACGGCAACCCCGAGCTCTACTCCCAAGTGATCGGCGACTCCCACTGGCGCGCGCACATCATCCACCAGGCGATGACGCGCGCCTGGGCGAAGCTCGAGTTCGCCTTCGGCCTGGGGCACACGCTGGCCGAGATGACCGGCGTGAACGCGTTCGACCACGTGCAGGAGAAGCTGGGCGAGCTGTGGTCGATGCTCGAGCTGACGCGCGCGGGGATCGTCGCGGCAGAGGCTGGATCCTTCCGTGCCGAGGGGACGGACGACTGGGTGCCCGACGAGCGCTCGTTTGTCGCCCTGCGCGGCCTCATGCCGAAGTGGGTCCCCCGGGCGATGGAGCTGATCCAGCTCGTCGGCGGAGGCGGCTTCATGGCCACCCCCTCCAAGGCCGATTTCGACGCGGCCGAGATCCGCGGCGACATCGAGAAGTATTTCCAGGCGCGGAACGCGTCCGCCGAGCGGCGCGTGCGCGCGTTCCGCCTCGCGTGGGACTTCGTCGGCTCCGCTCTCGGCGGCCGTGGCGAGCTGTACGAGCGCTTCTACCTCATGGACTCCTTCCGCATGACCGCGCTCGCGTACCTGCTCGCCGACAAGGAGCACGCGTGCGCGCTCGTCGAGCGGTTCCTCGCGAACGAGGAATGAACGGGCGCCTCGTCGGGCTCCACCACGTCGGCCTGCGCGTCGCCGACGTCGACGAGGCCGTCGCGCGCTGGTCGCGCGAGTTCGGGTTCACGCTGCGCGAGCGCCACGACGGCAGCGCCTACCTGCGCTGCGCCTTCGAGGACTACGGCCTCGAGCTCCTCGAGGCGGAGGAGCCGGGGTTCGACCACGCCGGGTGGGAGCTCGAGCCCGGCGTCGAGCTCGAGCGAACGGGGGTCGAGGGCAAGCTCCACGAACGGCCCGGCCGTCCGCCGACGCTCCTCCTGCTCGACCCCGACGGGCACGGGGTCGAGCTCGTCCCCCACGGGGGGCGGGCGGGCGAGCTCCCGGACGTCGCCCAGCTGACGTCGGAGCTGCCCGCCCTGCACCCGCGCAAGGTGGGCCACGTGAACGTCGTCACGGGGGACGTGGCCCGCCTCTCCGCCTTCTACGTGGACGAGCTCGGCTTCCGGATCACGGATCGCCTGGGGGACGAGGGGCTCTGGCTGCACCTGAACACGGACCACCACGTGCACGCGATGCTCGAGAAGCCGCCTGCGCACTTCCACCACTTCGCGCTCGAGCTGCGCGACTTCGGCGAGATGCGCGTGATGCTCGACCACCTGGCCAAGCACGGCCGCTGGGTCGTCTGGGGGCCCGGGCGCCACGGCGTCGCCGCGAGCCTGTTCGCGTACGTCCGCGTCCCCGAGGAGGAGCTGATCGTGGAGCTCTACGCCGACATGGAGCAGCTCCGGCCGGGCCACGAGCCGCGTGACTGGGAGGACACGCCACACTCCTCGAACGTGTGGGGAACGCTCCCACCGCGCACCTACTTCCGCTTCGATCGCGAGGCGGTCGAGATCGAGCGCGGCCAGCTCGCGCAGCTCGGCGAGATCGTCGAGTAGAGGCGCGCGAGCCTCCCATCGCGCGCGCGCCGTCCGCCAGGGGCGAAACGAAGCCGCATCCGCGAAGCCCATGCCGGGCGAGAGCGCGGCCTTGGCTACTCGTGGCGCGGCCGTCGCTCCCGCTCTCGGCTATCCGCGCAGGATCGTCGCCGTCCCCGCGTCGCCGTCCACCGCGACGCGGGCTCCGTCGGGGATCGTCCGGGTCGCGACCTCGGCGCCCACGATCGCGGGGACGCGGTACTCGCGCGCGACGACGGCGGCATGGCTGAGGATCCCGCCCGTGTCCGTAACGAGCCCGGCGACGGCTGCGAAGAGCGGGGTCCAGGCGGGCGTCGTCGTGGTGCAGACGAGGACGTCGCCGGGCCGGATCCGCTGGAAGTCCTCACGGGAGTGGACGACGCGCGCGATCCCCGTCGCGCGCCCGCCGGAGGCCGGCGTCCCGTGCAGCGTGTCGCCCTCGACGCGCGCGCTTCCCGGCACGCCGTAGAACTTGGCCGCCGAGGGCGGCACCTCCGCCCCGGGGTCGGGAGCCGTGCCGAGGTAGGGCTCGGGAGCCGTCAGGCGCGCCGCCTCGAGCTCGGCCCGCCGCTCGCGGGCGAGTGCGTGTAGCCCTTCTCCCCAGGCGTCGGCCACGGCTGCGCGGAGCTCCACCCACGTGAGGAGGAAGACGTCCTCCGGAT
>JACVSB010000035.1 GCA_014534155.1 Thermoleophilia bacterium | reverse complement strand
TCCCCGCCCGATCCTCCTCATGACGGGGACGCTCGAGTTCTGGCTCGACACCGAGCTTCTCCGCGGGGTGGCGGAGCTGCGGCCGGAGTGGACGATCGCGCTCGCGGGCCCGCTTCGCACGGACCTCTCGGCGCTCGCCGCATGCGAGAACGTCCACTACCTCGGAGTCATCGAGTACGACCGGCTGCCCGAGTTCCTGGCCGCGGCGGACGTCTGCATGATCCCCTTCCGCCAGACGCGGTTCATCGAAGGGGCGAGCCCGGGCAAGGTCTACCAGTACCTCGCGGCCGGACGGCCCGTCGTGACGACGCGGATCCTCTCGCCGGACCAGTTCGGAGACGAGGTCTACTTCGCGGACAGCGATCCCGCCGCCTTCGTCGAGGCGGTCGAGCGGGCGCTCGCCGAGGACCGGCCCGAGCTGCAGGCGGCCCGGCAGAAGCTCGTCGAGGCGCACACGTGGCAGCGCCGCTTCGCCCGGATCGAGGAAGCGCTGACGGCGATCGCGTGACCGCTCTCTCTGTCGTCCTCATCAACGGCGGCCGCGACGGCGACCTCGAGAGCTGCTCCAGGCTGCTCGCGCGCCAGGCCGCGCAGGAGCGACCGGAGCTCGTCGTCGTCACGACGCCCACGTCCCCCGATGTCCGCCGGCGCATCGAGGCGGCCGCTCCCGGCGTCCGCTGGATCGAGGTCGACCGGTTCGGTGTCGGCCTCATGCGAAACCGTGGTCTCGCCGCGGCGGGAGGGGAGATCGTCCTCTTCCTCGATACGGACACGCGGGTCCAGCCCGGCGCGCTGGACGCCCTCGTCGGCGCCTTCTCGCGGTATCCACGCCTCGGCGCAGCAGGCGGAAAGCTCGTCGGTCCCGACGGCACGCTCCAGTTCTCGGCGCGCCGCTTCTATACGCTCGCCAGCCTCGTCCTTCGCCGCATTCCGGGAGAGCGCGCGCGGAACAGCCGAGCCGTGCGATCGCATCTCCTCGCTGAATGGGATCACGACGACGAGCGCGTCGTCGACTGGATCGTGGGAGCGTGCTTCGCCATGCGCAGGCGTGCGGCGGACGAGGTCGGCGGCTTCAGCGAGGACAGCGCGTTCGGCTTCGAGGACGTCGACTGGTGCCATCGCGCGGCCGTTGCAGGCTGGGAGGTGCGGTACGTCCCGTCCGCGGTCGTCGTGCACGAATGGGTTCGCTCGAGCTTCGGCCTCAACACGCGGACGCTCATGCACGTCTATGCGGCTGGCAGGTTCTACCTGCGAGCGCGGTCTCGCTCGCGTTCCGCGCGACCGCCGGCCGCGCCCCGCCGGCTCGCGCCGTCGCGGTAATGGCAGCCGTCTCCGGAAAGGCGGAGGCGGGCGTGCAGGAAGCGAGCGTGCCCGAGCGCGAGCAGCAGGTTCGCGAGGCGACGATCGAGAACGCCGTCAGCACGCTCCTTGGCGCGATCTCCGTGATCGCGCTCGCGGCGGCGGACGGGGGCTACTTCCCCACGGCCTGGAGCTGGAGCGCGCTGCTCTTCCTCTGGCTTTCGGCCTCGGCTCTCTTCCTGCGCTCCTCGCTCCGGCTCGGACGGACCGCGGTCGCCTCGCTCGCAGCCTTGACCGCGTTTCTCGCCTGGGTCCTCGCCTCGGCGGCATGGTCGCCGAGCCCCGGTACCGCGGTCGCCGAGGGGGAGCGGGCGCTTGCATACGCCGCGGCGCTCCTCGCGGCCCTCCTCGTCGTGCGAGCGGGCGGTGTCCGGCCGCTCCTCACGGGAGTGTGGGCAGGAATCACCCTCGTCTCCCTCTACGCGCTCGTCACGCGCCTCTTGCCGGGGAGGCCGTGGGCGTTCGACTCGTTCAGCGCCTACCGCCTCGAGGAACCGCTCGGGTACTGGAACGCGCTCGGGCTCTTCGCAGCGCTCGGAGCGCTGCTCGCCGTCGGTCTCGCCGCGCGGAACGGAGGGACGATCGCGCGCGCGCTTCCGGCGGCGTCCCTGGTCGTCCTCGCTCCCACGGCCTACTTCACCTTCAGTCGCGGAGCCTGGCTCGCGCTTCTCGTCGGCCTTCTCGCCGCGGTCGCCCTCGACCCCCGACGGCTCCAGCTCGTGGCCTCGCTCCTCGTCGTGGCTCCGTGGCCGGCACTCGCGGTGCTGGCCGCATCCCGGTCCCCGGCGCTCACGCGCCTCGGCTCCTCGCTGGAGGACGCCGCGGGGGAAGGAGGGCGGCTCGCGCTCGTCCTCGTCGCGCTCGCGGCCGCGAGCGTCGCCGCGACGGCCGCCTTCGTTCGGGCGGAACGGACAGTCCGCGTGGGAAGACCGGTGCGAGCGGTCTTCTCAGCCGCGCTCGTCGGGGTCGTCGTAGCCGGCAGCGTCGCGACCTTCGTCCACTACGGCTCCCCGTCCGCGCTCTTCGACAGGGTGCAGGCGGGTTTCGAGGCTTCCCCCTCGCCGGCTCCGAAGAACCTGAACGCCCGCCTCTTTCGGCTCTCGGGAACGTGGCGCGGAGACCTCTGGCGGGTCGCATGGCACGATTTCGAGCGCGACCGCTGGCTCGGTCGCGGCGCAGGGACGTACGAGGCGTCGTGGCTGCGCGAGCGGCAGATTCCGCTCAAGGTCCGCGACGCACACAACCTGTACCTGGAGACGCTCGGCGAGCTCGGGGCGGCGGGGCTCGCGCTGCTCGCCGTTGCGCTCGCGCTGCCCGTCGCCGCCGCCGTCCGCGCGCGGGCGCATCCACTGGCCGCCACGGCGCTCGCCGCGTACGCGGCGTTCCTCGCGCACGCCGCCGTCGACTGGGACTGGGAGATGCCCGCCGTCACCGTGCCCGCGCTCCTCTGCGCGGGCGGGCTGCTCCTCCTCTCGGGGGAGCGAGAGCAGAGCGTCCGGGTTTCCGGCGCGTTCCGTGGCGTCCTGCTGGTCGTCGTCCTCGCGGCCGCGGCGGCAGCGTTCGTCGGTCTCATCGGCAACGCTGCCCTCTCCTCGGCCGGCGCCGCCCTTGCAGCCGACCGCGCGGGCGACGCAGCGTCCGACGCGAGAGAGGCGACGCGGTGGGCCCCCTGGTCGCCGGAGCCGTGGCAGCTCCTCGGGGAAGCAGAGCTGAGTCGCGGCGACCGCCGTGCGGCGCGAGCGGCGTTCAGGCGCGCGCTGGACAAGGACTCGTCCTCCTGGGAGCTCTGGTTCCACCTCGCGCTCGCAAGCAAGGGCAAGGAACGGCGAGAGGCGGCGGCGCGGGCGCTTCGGCTGAACCCGCGAAGCCCCGAGCTCGCCGAGGCCGGGCTCGCCGGAGCGGGGCCATGAGAGCGGTGCGCGACCCGCTCAGCGATCCCGAGCGCCTGATCCGCCGTGTCTACGCGTACGTCGCGTATCGAATCGGCGAAGGGCCGGACGCCGAAGACGTGACGAGCGAGACATTCGAGCGCGCCCTTCGCTACCGCGACCGGTACGACCCGCGGAAGGCGGAGCCGACCGCGTGGTTGATCGGGATCGCACGGCGCTGCATCGCCGACCATTTCGCGCGGCGGGGCCCGGTCGCGGAGGAGCCCGTCGAGGGGCGCGACCTCCAGGACGTCGAGGACGACGTCGTGCGGCGTCTCACGCTCGCGTCCGCGCTCGCGCGCCTCAGCGAACGCGACCGCGAGCTCGTCGCCCTGCGCTACGGCGCGGACCTCTCGACGCGCCGGGCCGCGGCGCTCCTGGGCATGGAGCGGGGAGCGGTCGACGTCGCGCTCCACCGCGCGCGCGCGCGTCTCGCGGAGCTCCTCGACGAGGAGCGCGGCGGCGGCCCAGCGGAGAGGTCCGAGCCCGCGCGTAAGAAAAACCCGGCTGGCGACGGTACTCCTGTCAAGAAGGTCGACACCGCCGGGCAGGAGGGAGCGCCGTGAACGTGCCGTGGAGAAGACGAGATCGAGACGGAATCGAGGGCGAGCTCCGTGCGTATCGGCCGATGCCGAGCGCCGACCTCGTGGACGAGATCGTGCACCGGGTCGAGCACGAGAGGGATGCTCGCTGGCGCGGCGCGCGGGTCGCGCTTGCCGGCGCCATGACGGCGGCGATGCTCGTCGCGCTTGCTGCCTTCGGCGGTCTCGGGCAGGCGGCATCCGCGGTCAAGGGCGGGGCCGGCGCGGTCAAGGCGACGATCTCCGGGGAGAAGAGCCCACCCGAGACCGACACCACGGCGGCGGAGAGCCAGTACGGCGAGAAGGTCGTGATCTGTCACCGCCAGGGGAAGAAGGCGGTCACGCTCTCGGTCTCGCCGGATTCGGCAGCGCAGCACCTGCGCGATCACAAGGGCGACACGCCCGGTCCCTGCCCGTAACCGAACGGGCGCCGCGATCTTCTCGGGCCGCGCACGCGGCGCGTGAGCGGCCCGACCCTACGGGCTAGCCGCGCGCGTACTGCTCGGCCGAGCGCGACTCGAACTCGAAGCCGACGAACTGCTCGTCGCCCACGACCCACGCGTCGTGGCCCGGCTCGATCACGTACGCCTCGCCGGGTCCGACCTCTCCCTCGGTACCGTCCTCGTGGTGCACCCCGAGCCGCCCGGAGTGCACGACGCCGATGTGCCGAAGCTGGCAGCTCTCCGTCCCCGCCACCGGCTTCACGCACTCCGACCACCTCCAGCCCGGCTCCATGGTGAACCGGGCCGCAGTCGCATCACCGAGCTTGACGACGTCGACCCTGGTCTTCGGAGGCGTGCGCGTCTCGTCCGGTGCATCAAAATCGCGGGCTTGTATCCCGGCCATCCTGACCTCCTCGCTCTCGCTGCGTCCTCTGCGATCCTACTGCGGCGCCGCCCTGGATCTCACCCCTGGTCGTGCTCGATGAGAGAGCCTAGAGGCCGGCAGCGGCCGAACGGCTTCGCGGCGCAGTGACGCTCCTCGGGCAGCGGGCGCCGGGACGGGGAGCCGCTCGTGAGGAGCGCCCGCGTCGGCGCGTTCGCGGCCGCCGGCTCGCGCTTCCGGTCGCCGGCGGCGCGCTCGCCCTCTACGTCGTCCTGCACTCGCCCCTCCGCCGCCCCCTCGCCGAGCTCCTGGACGCCGGCGCGGGCGATCCCTACTTCGCGGGCTACAGCATCAGGGGCGTCGCCTCCGCGCTCGCGGCGCTCGCGCTCCTCCTCGCCGCCTTGCTCGCCGCTCTTGTCGTCGCCGAGGCGTTCGGAGGCCGCCCGTACGAGCGCCCGCTCGTCGTCGGCCTCTGCGGACTGGGGTTCGTCGTCGTCCCCGGCGCTGCGCTGGGCGGGCTGGCGAGCGCGGCAGGCTCGCCGCTCCTTCGGCCGCCCCTCGGGCCCCTCCTCGTCGCACTCCCGGCGGCCGTGGTGCTCGTCGCCTCGCTCCGGCGCGGTGTGCGCCCGCGCGTCGGGCTCCCGCGTCCGCCGCTGACGGCGCTCTCGCTCACGATCGGCAGCCTGGGCCTCGCGCTCCTTGCCGCCGCGGTCGCGCTCGGCCTCGCCCATCCGCCCACGCAGGGCGACGCGCTCTCCTACCACATCCCCCTCGCGGTCTTCCTCTGGGAGGACGGGAACCTGACCTCCTTCCTCTCTCGCGGCCAAGACGTGTGGGCCCTGGCCAACCCGGGCAGCGCCGAGCTCTTCTACGGGCTCCTCCGAGTCGCGGGAGGCGAGCGCGCGGCGACCCTCGGTCAGCTCCCCTTCGCCCTCCTCGCCGCCGCGGCGACCGGCGCCTTCGCCCGCCGCCTCGGCCTTCGCTCCGGCGCGGCGCTGCTCGCCGGCTCCTCCGTGCTCCTCGTTCCTCAGGTCGTCATGCAGGCGGGGATGCAGGCGAACGACGTCCTCGCGGCCGCCCTCCTCATGGCCACGATCGCGCTCGCCGCGGCGCCGCTGGCCGAATGGACACCGGCGCGGCTCGCCCTCCTCGGGCTCGGGCTCGGGCTGACCGCGACGACGAAGCTCGTCCTCCTCCCGAGCGTCGCCGGCGTCCTCCTCTTCGTGCTCGTCGCGCTGGCGCTTCGGGAGCGGAGCTGGCGCCCCACCGCGAAGCACGTCGCGATTCTCGCCCTCGCCCTCGTCGCGGTGACGGCGCCTTGGTGGCTGCGGAACCTCGACCGCTTCGGGAACCCCGTCTACCCTGCGAGGCTCCCCCTGCTCGGCCGCGGCCCGTTCGTGGTGGAGCGCGTGGACAGCGAGTTCGTTCCCGTCGTCGCCGCCTGGCCGGCGTACCCGCTCCTCGAGCCCCACGACGACCGGTCCGGCTTCGGAGCGCTCCTCGCGGTGGCCGTGCTCCCGGGCGCTCTCGGCGCGCTGCGCGCGGCGCGCCGAGGCCCGCTCCTCCTCTACGCGACCGTCGCCGCGACCACGCTCCCCGCCTGGTGGGGCCTCACGAACCACGAGCCGCGCTTCCTCCTCGCCCTCGCCCTGCTCGGCCTGGTCTCGGTTCCCTTGGCGCTGCTCGCAGGAGGGCGGAGGCGGCGGCGGGCGTTCGCCGTCGTCCTCGGCGCCGCAGCGGTCTTCTCGGCCGCGGTTACGCTCGACCAGGCCCTCCGCCCCTTCGCGCGCCAACCGCTCGGCCGCGCCGCCTTCTACGACCGCGTCTGGGGGGTGGATCCCGCCGCGAGCACCCTCCCCGAGCGAGAGGCGATCGCGCCGATCACCGGCTTCGGCCCAGCGCGCACGGACTACACGTCCTACTACCCGCTCCTCGGTCCCTCGCAGCGACGGTTCGTTCTGCCGCTCGACGTCGCGTACCGGGCGCGTTCGGGCGCGACGCTGGCCGCGGCGATGCGGGCGGCCGGGGTGCGCTACGCCTACCTGGCCGCCGTGCCCGACCTGCGGGAGGAGGCGGAACGCCTCGCCCGCGACGCGGGCCTCGAGCTCGTGCACACATCGTTCATCGTGGAGGGCGAGCGGAGCGGCGCACGGCGCCGCCTGTACCGCTCGACCTCAGAGGACGACCCGGCTGCGATCGTGCGCTACCTGTACCGCCTGCCGTAGCGCGAGGGCTCACTCGCGCACGCGCGCGCGGAGCAGGACGGCAATCGCCTTGAAGCCGTCCCGCCACGTGATCTTCTTCCCTTCGGCGTAGGTACGGCCGTAGTACGCGATCGGAAGCTCGTAGATCCGGAGCTTGCGCTTGCACACCTTGGCCGTGATCTCCGGCTCGATCCTGAAGTCGTCCTCTCTCAAGTCGAGCGAGCGCAGGACGTCGCTTCGGAGCGCCTTGTAACCGGTCTCCATGTCGTGCAGCGTCGTGTTGTAGAGCACGTTCGTGAGGAGCGTGAGCACGCGGTTCCCGACCAGATGCCAGAAGAGGTAGGCCCGCTGCGGCCGCCCGCCGGTCAGGCGAGAGCCGAAGACGACGTCGGCCACGCCGCGCTCGATCGGCTCGATCAGCGCGGGAACGTCGGCGGGGTCGTACTCCCCGTCCGCATCCTGGATCACGGCGATGTCGCCGCGCACGTGCGGCACGGCCGCCCGGATCGCAGCCCCCTTGCCGCGATTTCGCTGGCGGATGACGACGACGTCGTCGTGCTCGCGCTTCCATGCCTCCAGGATCTCGGGAGTGGCGTCCGTCGAGCCGTCGTCGACGACGATCACCTCCTTCTCGAGCGTGAGCGCCTGGACTCGCGCCAGGACGTCCGCGATCGTCGCGGCCTCGTTGAACACGGGGATGAGGAACGAGACGCGCACGTCAGCGAGACGGAAGCAGGTCGCCGCGGCGCACCGCCGCAGCGTGACGCTGGAGGACGAGGAACCCCACGAGGATGTAGGGGAGGAAGTTGACCGCGTGCAGGACGACGGCGTACGAGAGGGCGCTCGACTCGTCGATTCCGTACCCCCCCAGAGCGACGCGCGTCGCCGCCTCGAAGACACCGATGGCCGCCGGAGACGAGGGGAGGAGCATGGCGAGGTTCGTCGCCACGACGACGAGGAGCGCCGCGTCGAACCCCAGGTCGAGGTCGAAGCAGAACATGACGATCCACCCGGAGAGCGCGAGCGCGAACCACGAGAGCGTCGTCACGACGAACGCCTGCAGCGCGAGCCGTGGATGGCGGAAGGCGGCGAGACCCCGCACGAGACTCACCGCCGCGCTCTCCGTCCGCGCCGGCGTTATCCCGGGGAGGCGGGAGAGAGGACGAAGGAGCCGCCGAGCGGGACGCTCCTCCCAGCGGGCGAGGACGACAATCAGGGCCAGCGCGAGCACGCCCACGAGGAGCGCCAGGACCGCCGCCCCCCGCAGCCACGTGACCTCCGGTAGGAAGGGGAGCGAGACGAGGAGGATGAGGAGGAGCGAGAGGATGTCGAAGACGCGCTCGCTGACGGCGGTCGCGAGCGCTTCCACGCGGGATGTGCCGGCGAGCTGGTGCAGGGCGACGACGCGGGCGGCCTCGCCCGCGCGCACCGGCAGGATGTTGTTGAACAGGTAGCCGACGAGCAACGCGTTCGCGACGGCGGGGAAGGGCGGCCTCGACCCCACGGCGAAGAGGAGCCGCCAGCGGAGCGCCCGCAGGGCGACGGCGACGCCGAGCACGGCAAGGGCGGGAACGAGCCACCCGTACGCGCTGCCGACGAGCGCGCTCCAGAAGGCGTCGAAGTCGACGTCGCGGACCGCGACGTAGGCGAAGACCGCGGAGACGGCGAGGCCGCCCCAGACGAGGAGAGCGCGGAGGCCACGCGTGCGCACGGCCGCATGAGCGTAGCCGCGGGCGCCCCCGGGATCCCGCGCGCGCCCGCGGGCGGAGCGGGGCGCGGGTCGTTTCGCGGGGAGGGCGCCGGGTATCCGAAGGACGAAGGCAACGGACAGAGAGGGGGTTCCATGAAGAGATTCGGTCTTCTCTGGGCCGCCGTGGGCGCCGCGGTGATGTTCTTCCTCGACCCGCAGGGGGGGAACCGGCGCCGCAAGATGCTCGTCCAGCGGACTGGTGGATTCCTGCGCAGGAGTACGCGCAAGACGGCGACGGCCGGACGTGCCGTCACCTCGCAGGCCTACGGCGTCACGCAGAAGGTCACTCACGTTCGCGAGGCCGAGAAGGACCTCGACGACAACACGTTGAAGAGCAAGGTCGAGAGCGAGATCTTCCGCGACGCCGACGCGCCGAAGGGCCAGGTCGACGTAAACGTCGTGGACGGGGTCGTCTACCTGCGCGGAGAGGTCGACGGGGACGACATGATCCGCGACCTCGAGAAGGCGACGCGCAAGATCTCCGGCGTCAAGGACGTGGAGAACCTCCTCCACGCGCCGGGGACGCCGGCGCCCACGACGCCGGAAGGCGGCTCCTCTTAGCCGGCGGCGGCGCTCCGCGCGCCAACCGCCGCGCCCCACGCTTCGGCAGCTCGTCGTCGGAGATCGGCGAAAGGCCGTGGTCGGGGCAGCCCCCGACCACGGCGCCTTGGGCAGCCGCGGCCGTTTCCGGCGTCTTCGCTGGTGACGACCGAACTACCGCCGGAGCGGGCGCGGATGCCGCGTCGGGCGCTCGAGACCCGCACAGCTAGAGGACTCCGCACACCCGTGCCGCGTTGGGCCAGGGCGAGAAGCGCCGGCCGCTTCGGTACGCCCGTTCGCCGACCCAGATCTGCTCCACAGCGCTCCAGCGGTTCGCCGTCCCTTTGCGCCGTAGGAGTTCGGTGCCGTAGCGCCGCTGGAAGGCGAGATCCATCTGCAGGCCGCCGTAGTAGCCGTTGCCCGTGTTCGCGTTCCACGCGGCTTCGTGGCGGTGGATGCAGAGCCACGCCTGCAAGCGCGGCGGGTTGTGGGCCCGGCGGCGCGCGCGCCTTGCCTGCTCCTGCCAGTACGAGGCGACCCAGCGGCGAAACGCGATGCTGCGCGAGCGCTCGGCGCGGCGGTCCGTGCGCGTGAGCGGAACCCGCATGAGACGCTGCCACCGCCACGTCTCTGCGCGGTACTTCTGGATTCGGTCGAGGATCGGTGTCGGGCTCTCGGCCGCGCCTGCGGCACCGGCGTCGAGCGCGAGCGCGAGGACGGCGACGGCGACGGCCGCGAACCGCGCGAGAACGAGCCGTGGCGTACTCATAGACCTCCCCGGGTCGGGTGCACGACCGCCCCGCTCGGGTTGCCGAGGGCGGGAGCTCGGCGGCGATCGGCCGCAGGCCGCCGAAGCGAGAAGCGCCCGGATCGGGCGCGGCGGCCACCGTAGCCGACCGCCTCCTAGAGCCGAGTGTGCCGACCGATTCTTTACAGAATCGCTACGCCGGCGTCGCCGAGGCGTCCGCGGCCGCGAGCTCGTGGCGAAGGAGCGCGAGGGCGTCGCCGAGGCGCGCCCGGTTCGCCCGCTCGTTCAGCCAGCCGCTCGCCCCCGAGGGGTGGGGAAGCGGGACGGCGACGGAGTCGCCCAGGCAGTAGCGGTTGCCGACGGTGCTATCCAGGCGACCCTCGCCCAGAAGCTCGCGGATGGCCAGGCTCCCGACAGGGACGACGAGGCGCGGGCGCAGGAGCCGCATCTCCCAGGTTCGCCAGAAGCCGCAGAGCGCGATCTCCGGCGGCAGGGGGCGCCGGTCACCGCGCCCGGACGGGTGCTTTCCGGGGTAGCAGCGGGTGACGGACGCGCAGTAGAAGGTCGCGTAGAACTCGTCTTCGTCCAGCCCCAGCCAGGCACGAAGGGTGCGCCCGGCGCGCCCCCGCCACGGCCGGCGCTCCTCGCCTTCCACCGCTCCCGGCGCCTGGCCGACGATGAGCGCACGCTGGCCGGCGTGGCCGGCAAAGACCGGGAGCGAGGCGAGCGGGAACCCCGCGTCGGCGCAGGCGCGGCAGCGCCGGTTGTCCGCCTGCAGGGAGGACAGCGAGCGGTACGTGGATCGGCGCCGGGTCACCTCGCTGCGGCGTCGCCCGCGCGCGCTCGTGTTCGTCCCCGTCCCGTCTGGGTATAGCTCGCCGCATGCCGACGGCGGCGATCGTCGACGTCGACGGGACCCTCGTCGACACGAACTACCACCACGCGCTCTGCTGGTACCGCGCCTTTCGCGAGCACGGTCTCGTCATTCCCCTCTGGCGGCTGCACCGTCACGTCGGGATGGGAGGCGATCAGTACGTCGGCGCCGTCGCGGGCGAGGAGGTCGAGGAGCG
This sequence comes from Thermoleophilia bacterium, assembly GCA_014534155.1. The sequence goes on along the minus strand of JACVSB010000035.1, from coordinate 109 downwards.
ACTCGGCGACGGGCTCCGAGACCGCTGGGAGGAGCTCTTCAACGAGGTGATCGACGAGATCGAGCCCCTCCCGGAAGCAGCGAATTTCCTGGCCTCGGTGAAGGAGCGC
>JACVSB010000182.1 GCA_014534155.1 Thermoleophilia bacterium | reverse complement strand
GCGCTCGAGGACTTCCGCCTCGACATCGTGGTCGGACAGGGCCCGGCGGCTCGGACACTCACGCTCGACCTGCCTCCGTTCACGCTGGTCGGCGCCACCACCCGCACCGGCCTTCTTACGACCCCGCTGCGTGAGCGATTCGGGATCACGTACCGCCTCGAGCTCTACGCAGGGGAGGAGCTCGCCCGGATCGTGCGCCGCTCCGCTCGCATCCTCGGCGTCGAGACGGTTCCGGGTGCCGCCGAGGAGATCGCGCGCCGGTCGCGGGGAACGCCTCGCGTCGCCAACCGGATCCTCCGCCGCGTGCGCGACGTTGCCGAGGTGCGTCACGACGGCGTCGTCACTCTCGATGTCGCCCGCGAGGCCCTCGCGCTCCTCGAGGTCGACGAGCATGGCCTGGAGCGCGTCGACCGCGAGCTTCTCGGCGCGATCGCCGACAAGTTCGGCGGCGGCCCCGTCGGCCTGTCGACGCTTGCCGTCGCCCTCGGCGAGGAGCCCGAGACGATCGAGGACGTGTACGAGCCGTACCTCCTGCAGCTCGGGCTGATCCAGCGCACGCCCCGTGGGCGGGTCGTCACGGAGCTGGGGCGGGAACGCGTGGGCGCGGAGCGCCTCGGAAGCGGCGCTCGGCTCTTCTAGTCCACCGCGGCGATGATCCAGAGGACGCCGACGACGATCAGGTAGCCCGCGACGATGGAGTTCACGAGCCTCGGGACGACGAGGATCAGGAGCGGATAGGCGGTGCTCGCGGGCATGGCGCTCGTTCCCGTGCTCGCCCAGGCCGAGGAGATCCGCCAGGCGAGGGACGCGCCGGGCCGCGTCGCGGGGATCGTCTCGCTCGCTCGGGATGGCGCGCGTCCATCCAGTCGCCGGCAGGGCGCGGACGCCTCCAGGATCGCGTCTTCTAGCGGCGGTACATGAGCTTGTGCCAGGAGGGGACGGGCGCGAGCTCGAGAAGCGCGCGGCCGCCGTTCGGGTCCCGGTAGCCGAAGTCGCCGGTCGCCTCGTCGAAGCTCACCTCGAGCAGGCTCTCCTTCACGCGCTGGTCGAGCCAGGCGCTCCGGAACACGAGCTTTCGGAGCCAGTAGACCAGCGACTCCCCGTCAACGAGGGCGACGTGCTCCCAGTGGCGTACGAGGTAGTCCCCGAGCACGCTGCGTGGCTCCAGGATCCGTCCCTCGGAGGCGATCTCGACGAGGTCGGCAGCCTCCTCTTCGTCGAGGTCGCGCGCCTCCACGAGCCCGAGCTTGACCGCGGCCGCGCTGACGCGCTGCTCGAAGTCGAGAGCGCTGAATCCGAAGCGGTAGCCCAGGAACTCGACGACGTACTCGTCCCCGGACGCGTAGTTGCTCTCCGCCATCGTGTGAGGATAGCCGGGGTCTCCCGGCCCCTCCGCCGCGAGATCCGAGCGGTGCGCCGGGTTCCGTCCGACCCGCACGCCAGGCTTCTCGTGTGTTCCAGGGCACGTGGACGATCCGCACGTGCCCCCGTCCGGCGGCTCGGGCGCTCGCCCGGGCGCTCGGCGTCAGCGAGACCACCGCGAGCGTTCTCGTCCGGAGGGGGTACGGCGACCCGGCGCGGGCAGAGGCGTTCCTGGCCGCGCGGGATCCGGGGCACGACGCGTTCCTGCTCGGCGACGTCGCGGGCGCCTGCGAGCGCATCCGCGCCGCCCTCTCGGCTCGTCGGCGGATCTGCGTCCACGGAGACTACGACGTGGACGGGATCGCGGCCACAGCGCTCGCGGTCTCGGTTCTGCGCGCTCTCGGCGCCGAGGTCGGATGGCACCTTCCTAGCCGCTTCGAGGAGGGCTACGGGGTCACCGGCGAGACGCTCGCCCGCCTCGCGGACGAGGGCTACGGCCTCGTCCTCACCGTCGACTGCGGGATCACGGCGGTGTCGGAGGTCGCGGAGGCGAAGGCGCGAGGACTCGAGGTCGTGGTCACGGACCACCACCGCCCGGGAGGGGCGCTCCCGGAGTGTCCGGTGGTCGCGCCGCGCCCGTCCGACTACCCCTTCCCTGACCTCTGCGGCACCGGGGTCGTCTTCAGGCTCCTGCAGGCGCTCGCGCCGGACGCCGGCCTCGAGGAGCACCTCGACCTCGTCGCGCTCGCCACGGTCGGGGACGTCGTTCCACTCCTGGACGAGAACCGCGCGCTCGTGTCCGCGGGGCTGCGCCGCCTCGCGCGCACCGCGAGGCCCGGCCTGCGCGCGCTCATGCGAAGCGCCGGCGTGGACGCCGCCCGCGTCGATGCCGCCGCGATCGCGTTCCGGCTCGCGCCGCGCATCAACGCCGCCGGCCGGCTCTGCAACCCGAGCGCGGCGCTCGACCTCATGCTCACCGAGGACGCGAGGGAGGCCGAGCGGCTGGCCGGCGAGCTGGACCGCCTGAACCGCGACCGGCAAGCGGTCGAGGACCGGATCCTCCGCGACGCCGTGAGGCAGGTCGCCGAGTGGCCGGAGGAGGAGCGGCGGCGGCACGCGTACGTGCTCGCGGGCGAAGACTGGCACCGAGGCGTGATCGGCATCGTCGCCTCACGCCTCGTCGAGCGCTTCGGTCGCCCGGTGATCCTCCTTGCGCCGGCCGACTCCGGCGACGGCCCCGAAGGAGCGTGGGTCGGATCCGGCCGCTCGATCCCGGCCTTCGATCTGCACGCCGGCCTCGCGGCGTGCGCGTCGCACCTGACGAGGTGGGGGGGACATCGCGCGGCGGCGGGGCTCTCGCTCACGGACGGCTCGCGCGCTGCGTTCGCCGGTGCCTTCGCCGAGCATGCTCAGGCGGTCCTCTCGCACGAGCAACTCTCGCCGACGCTCGTCGTCGATGCGATCGTGGACGGGCGCGACCTTACGCTGGACCTCTGCGAGGAGCTCGAGCAGCTTGCTCCGTTCGGGCTCGGCAATCCGCCGGTGACGCTCCTCGCCGCCGGCTGCGAGCTCGCGGAGCTCGCCTCCGTGGGCGAGGGCAAGCACCTGAAGCTCGCGGTCGTCGCGAACGGAGCGCGCTCCGGGGCGATCGCCTTCGGATACGGGGGACGCGCCGACACGTTCCGGCGGCCCGGTCGCTTCGACGTCGCGTTCCGGCTCGAGCCGAATCGCTGGAACGGGACGATCGCTCCTCAGCTCGTAGTCAAGCGGATCTTCGAGACTCCGCCGGCCTACGAGGACCTGCGCCGTCGCCTCGTTGCCGAGTGGAGAGCAGGGCCAGACCGCTGGAGTCCGGACGCGCGCCGGATCTTCGAGGAGCTCGGCCTGGCGGAGGAGCCCGAGGGTCGCCGCCCGCTCGGCGAGTCCGAGGCCTTCCGGGCGGCGCTCGGCGACGCGCTGCCCGTTGCGGCATAGGACTCGCCCGCCCGGGGGCGGCTTGCCCGAAGGGGCCAGAGCTAGACTTGGTCTATGAGTCAGGTCGTTCAGCCGAGCGCCGCGGAGCGCCATCGCCCGCTCTTCGAGGAGCTCCTGGCCGAGGTCGTCCGCTACAACCCCGGCGCCGACCGCGACCTCCTCGCGCGGGCGTTCGAGTTCGCGAGCGAGGCGCACCGCCATCAGCAGCGCCGAAGCGGCGAGGACTTCGTCCAGCATCCGCTGGGCGTCGCGCGGATCCTGACCGAGCTCCACGCCGACGACCAGACGCTGGCCGCCGCGCTCCTGCACGACGTCGTGGAGGACACGGAGGTCACGATCGAAGACGTCCGCGGCGAGTTCGGCGACGACGTCGCCCAGCTCGTCGAGGGCGTCACGAAGCTCACCCGGATCCACTTCCAGAGCCGCGAGCACGCGCAGGCCGAGAACTACCGCAAGATGGTCGTCGCGACTGCGCAGGACAAGCGGGTCATCCTGATCAAGCTCGCCGACCGCCTGCACAACATGCAGACGATCGAGTACCTGGGCAAGCAGAAGCAGATGCAGAAGGCGCGCGAGACCCTCGAGGTGTACGCGCCCCTCGCCCACCGGCTCGGGATCCACACGATCAAGTGGCAGCTCGAAGACCTCGCCTTCGCGACCCTGCACCCGCGCAAGTACGCGGAGATCCAGTCGATGGTGAACCAGCGGCGCGCCGACCGCGAGGCGTTCGTGAGCGAGGCAGGCGAGACGCTGAAGCGCGAGCTCGACAAGGTCGGGATCCCGGCCGAGGTCTCGAGCCGCGCCAAGCACT
>JACVSB010000243.1 GCA_014534155.1 Thermoleophilia bacterium | reverse complement strand
CAAGCACAAGCTCTACCCGGAGCTGTGGCAGGCGCGAAACGAGCTGACCGAGCTCGCCAAGCAGGGCGAGGCGGACGAAGCGCCCGTCCCCGGGCACGGGCGCTAGCGCGCGGGGGAACGCGGCGCTGATCGCGACGGGGTCGCTTCGCGACGAGGCCGTGCAGCTCCTCCGGGAGCTGATCCGGCTGGACACCGTCAACCCGCCCGGGAACGAAACGCCCGCCGCCGAGCTGCTGCGCGACTACCTCGGAGCGCACGGCGTCGGCAGCGAGCTTTTCGCGCGCGTTCCCGAGCGCGCCAATCTCGTCGCCCGCATTCCCGGTCGGGGCCGAGGACCGAGGCTCCTCCTCCTCTCGCACACGGACACGGTGCTCGCCGACCGTGCGGAGTGGCAGCTGGACCCCTGGTCGGGGGAGATGCGCGACGGCCACGTCTGGGGCCGAGGGGCGCTCGACATGAAGGGCCAGGTGGCGGCGAGCGCGGTTGCGCTCGCGTCCCTCGCGCGCGAGGGATTCGAGCCGGCGGGCGACGTCATCTTCGCGGCCTGCGCCGACGAGGAGGTCGGAGAGGATCCGCAGTACGGGCTGCCGTGGCTGTGCCAGCATCACCCGGAGGCGGTCGACGCGGAGTACGCGATCAACGAGGGCGCCGGGGACCGCGTCGAGCTCGACGGCCGCGTCGTATACCTCTGCTCGACGGCGGAGAAGCGGAGCTCCCCGCTCCGGATCGTCGTTCCCGGGCGGAGCGGGCACGCGTCGAAGCCTGGGATCGCCGACAACGCGCTCGTCAAGGCGGCGCGGCTCGTCGAGCGGCTCGGGGCGTTCACGCCCGCGCCGGTTCTCGGGCCGGAGACCGAGCGGTTCCTCGCGGTTCTGCTCGGTGAGGTGCCGCCGGCCGCGGAGGCGCTCGAGCGGGCGCGGGAGGTGAGCCCGTACGCTGCGGAGACCCTCGAGCCGCTCCTCTCGCTGACGCTCGCGCCGACGATGATCGAGGCGTCGCGGAAGCGCAACGTCATTCCGGGCCGGTGCGAGATCACGGTCGACACCCGCCTGCTGCCCGGCCAGAGCGAGGAGGACGCGGAGGCGATCATCCGCGACGTCCTGGGGCCGGGGGAGTACGAGCTCGAGTGGCGGGCCGGTTACGGCGGGACGCGTTCGCCGCTCGACCCGCTGCTGTGGGACGCCGTCAGCTCGTTCGTGCACGGGATCGAGCCGGGGGCGGAGGTCGCCCCCGTCTGCGTCTCCGGCTTCACGGACAGCCACTGGGTGAGGGAGCGGTTCGGAACGGTCGCCTACGGCTTCTTCCCGCTGCGGTCGATGGCGCCCGAGCTCGCGGACCGGCTCATCCACTCCGCCGACGAGCGCATCGCGGTCGACGATCTCGAACTCGGCGTCGAGTTCCTGCGCCAGGTCGCGCGCGCGGTCAGCGGGTGAGGGGTCAGATCCGCTCGCGGGCGGTCGAGGCTCCGGCGGTACCCTTGGCGGTGTGAGACAGGAGAAGCTCCGGCTCGGCGGTATGGCGCTCACGAACGGGGTGCTGGTGCACGGCCCGAGCGCGTGGGCCGCCGCGGTCCGGACGCCGGACGGCGAGCTGAAGGTCGCGGGGGCCGCCAAGCGATTCCGCGCTGCCGAGCTCGACCGGCCGCTCCTTCGGGGCCCGGCCCGGCTCCTCGAGGCCGTGGCGGTCCTTCCGGAGATGCGCCGCATGCTGCCGCAAGCGCGCCTCCCGTTCGAGCGCCCGGCGGTCATCGCCGCGCTGCTTGCGAGCGCCCCCGCGCTCCGAGTCGTGCGTGAGTCGAAGCGGCTCGGCCCGGTGAGCCGCGAGATCCTGACCTCCGTGCTCGCCCTCACCCCCGCCGCGGTCGCCCTGCGAGGGTCGGCCCTTGCCGCCTACCACGGCGCCGAGCATGTCGCGATCGGAAGCTACGAGCACGGGGAGAAGCGGAGCAAGGAGCACGAGCGGTGCGGCTCCCACCTTCTCGGCCCGATGCTCTTGACGTCGGCGGTGGCCCGGACCGTGACGGCTCGCCTTGCCGGTCCGCTCGCCGGTGTTGCGCGCGCGGCGGCGGCGCTGGCGGCGCTCGCCGCCGCGACGGAGATGTTCGGCTGGATGCTGCGCCATCCGGATGATCCGCTCTCGAAGGCCCTGGCGCGGCCGGGGCACGAGCTCCAGCACCGGCTCGCAACCGCGGAGCCGAGCGAGGAGCAGCTGGAGGTCGCCGAAGCCGCCCTTGCCGAGTGCCTCCGTCTCGAGCAACGGGACGAGTAAGGCGCTTCGTCGGCCCGGCCGGCGGAAAGCGTCGGCCAGGTGCTCGCTGTTCGCCTACCAGCGCGTCGCGGCCGCGCGTCGCGCTTCGATTCCCGGCCAGCGGTCGATCGGTTCGGTCGAGCGGACGACGCGCATGCCCGCCTCGGCCCAGCGCTCGACCGCTGCGTTCGCCTGGTCGGTGTAGTCGACCGCGCCCTGCACGACGACGGGCGACGTGCAGTCTTCCAGGAGGTAGAAGTGCTCCGCGAGGCGCTGCTCCCGCGCGCTGTGCGCCTCGAGAAGATCCTCGATCGTCCACGCCACGCAGTGGCTCTTCGCTTGTCCCGCGAACACGACCGCGTCGTAGCCGAGGAGCCGCTCGATCAGCGCGTCGTTCTTGCCGGCGAT
>JACVSB010000215.1 GCA_014534155.1 Thermoleophilia bacterium | reverse complement strand
CTCCTAACTCTCCGGAAGCGGCTCGGGGTTCTGCGCCTCGTGCGGGTGGCCGGGGCCCGCGTAGACCTTGAGCTTCGTGATCTGCCGGCGGGCGAGCCGGTTTCGCGGCAGCATCCCCTTCACGGCGATGCGCACGACCTCGGTCGGCCGGCGCTCGAGCTGCTCCCGGAGCGTACGGCTGCGCAGCCCGCCGGGGTAGCCCGAGTGGCGGTAGTAGCGCTTGTCGTCGAGCTTCTTCCCGGTCACGGAGATCTTCTCGGCGTTGACGACGATGACGAAGTCGCCGGAGTCGACGTGCGGCGTGTACGTCGGCTTGCGCTTGCCTCGAAGGGCGTCGGCGATCCGGGTGGCAAGCCGTCCGAGCGTCTGCCCCTCGGCATCCACGACGTACCAACGGCGCTCTACGTCCTCGGCTTTCGCGTTCCAGGTCTTCATGGAAAGAGACAGCGACCGGTCGGTCGCCAGACGGGGATGGTAGCAAGGGCTACGTCTTCTCGACCACGTCGAGTCCGACGATCGCCGGCCGCCCTCCCACGTCCCGCCAGCGCGAGAGGACGGTCGTCGCTCCCTCCGGGCCGGAGTAGCGGATGCGGCAGGCCGCCTCCTCCTCGCCCGTCTCCACCGTGAGCACCTCGGCCGCGGTCAGCCGGCGCGGCATCTCCTGCATCACCTCTCCCGCACTCCCCCTCGCCTCGGCCGTGAGGTAGGAGCCGGCGGTCTCGAAGTCGCGCGCGACGGTCGCCTGCGCGTGCCTCTCAGCCGCCTCGCGGATCGCCCGCTCGTCCATCACGCCTCCTCCACCCGCTTCCGCCGGGCGATTCTACGCAGCCCCTCACGAAACTCCTCGGCACCGCCGTGCGCCGGGTGGCGGACGTACTCGCCGCCGAGGGCCTGGTGGGCGATGCGACCGACCGGGATCACCTGCCTGCCGCGGGCAAGGAGGGCGAGGAACGCCGCCGAGCCTTCCACCTCCCGGCGTGTCGGCGGCCGGTTGCTCTCGGGATTGCCGCGCCGATGGGGGTGCGTGGGAACGACGTTCCAGAGGAGGACGGCGCCCGCGACGCCGAGCTCCCCGAGGACCGCGTGGACGACCGTCGCGGTCGCTTCGGCGGGCCCCGCGCCCGTGAGCTGGCGCTCAGACGTGAGTGGGACGCCGCTCACGCGCGTCCCGCGGTGCCCGGGCGCTTCCGCCACGAGGAGGAGGGGGGCATCCGCGCGCGCTTCGAGGTACGCCCGGAGCCGCGCGCGCCGGAGGTCCGAACCGGCGCCGTCTCGGTAGAAGTTGAACGTCTCGCCGATCTCCGCGGCGGCGAGCTCATCGACGAAGGTCACGCGCTCGTCGTCTGCGGCTTGTCCGCCACACGTGCCGCCGGCCGCGCGATCCAGACGGCCGGCAGGAAGACGAGCGCGGTCGCCGCAAGAGCGAGCGCGACAGGGCTCAGGGCCTCGACGACGAGGCCGCCGAGGAGGACGAGCACCGCAGCGAGGAGCGCCGAGCCCAGGTCGTTCAGGCCCAGGAGCCTCCCGCGCTCGGCGACGGTGGCGCGATCGGCGAGCGCGGCGGTCGCCGCCACGAAGGAGAAGTTCCAGCCGATCCCGAGTGCGAAGAGGAGGAGCGCCACGACGCCCACGCTCTCGGTCGTCGCGAGGGAGGCTGCTGCGAGGGCCATTACGAGGAGGCCGGCGACGAGCGCCTGGCGGCGGCCGACGCGGTCGATCAGCGTGCCGACGACGAGGACGAGCGCGTACATCCCGAAGACGTGCGCGCCGATGATCGGGAAGACGTCGGCCTGGTGGTGGCCGTGCTCGTGCACCACGACGTACGAGACGAGGTTCATGAGGGCAGCCATGACCGAGAAGCTGGCGAGCGCCGCGACGAGCGCGGGCACGACGCCGGGGCGGGCCAGGATCTCGCGAAGCGGCGCCGCGGGGGGTGCAACGGGCTCCGCCCGGCCCGCCGCAAGCGCCTGCCCGATCGTCTTCGGGTCGGGACGGACGAGGAGGACGAGCACCGCGCCGACGAGCATGAAGCCACCGGCGACGAACCACGGAAGGGAGAGCGCCTCCGGCTCGAGCTCGCGGCCAGCGAAGAGCGGCCCGAAGACGGCGGGGCCGAGGATCGCACCGAAGACCGCGCCCACGAGGACGAGGCCGATCCCGCGACCCCGCCGCTCGGGCGGATACATGTCCCCGGCGGCCGTACGAGCGAGCAACGCGACGCCGCCCGCCGCTCCCATGAGGACGAAGCCGGCGATCACGGCGGGCGTCGCCACGGCATGCGCGCCGATCCCGGTCACCCCCCCGCCGAGCGCGCCGACGGCGTACCCCGTGGCGAGCACGGGGACTCGGCCGAAGCGGTCCATCGCGCGCCCGGCCGGAAGCGCCGTCAGGCCGGAGCTCGCGAGGAAGATCGCTGGGCCGAGCCCGAGAAGCGCGGCGACGCCCGTGACCTCGACGAAGGTGAGCGACGCGACCGCGGCAGCGAGCTGCAGCGTGGCCGAGTTGACGGCGAGCGAGGCCGAGAGGAGAAACGTGTTGCGGCGGATCGCCCGCGCGAGGGCCGGATCCGCACGCGCCGGAGGGGCCGTGGGCACCGGACTAGCCTAGAGAACCGCCATGCGCCTGACCCTGCCCCTGTACGCGGGCGGGTTCCTCGGGCCGTTCGGGGGCGCGATGCTGATCGCGATCATCCCGAACGTCGCCGAGGGGCTCGACACCTCGCTCACGCTCGTCGCGGCCGCCATCACGGCCTACATGGTCCCCTTCGCCGCGCTCCAGCTCGTCTCGGGCACGATCGCCCAGCGCGTGGGGCCGCGACGCGTCGTTCGCACCGGCTACCTCGCCTTCGGGCTCGCCGCCCTGCTCTGTGCGCTCGCGCCGGACATCTGGGTCTTCCTGGCCGCCCGCGCCGCGATGGGAGCCGCGAACGCGTTCCTCAGCCCGATCCTCCTCGCAGCGCTCTCGGAAGTCGTCGCGCCCGCGGTCCTCGGCCGGTCGGTCGGCACCTTCGCCGCCTGGCAAACGGCTGGGTTCACCCTCGCTCCTGCCATCGCGGGCGGGCTCGGCGAGGTCTCCTGGCGGTTCGCCTTCGTCGTCGTCTCGGTCGCCGCAGTCGCGCTCGCCCTCCCGCGACGGACGCTCG
>JACVSB010000339.1 GCA_014534155.1 Thermoleophilia bacterium | reverse complement strand
TAGGGGCTCCCGATGGGGAAGGCGAGCGCCGCCGGCATGTGGATGAAGAGGTCCCAGGGCCAGTCGGATCGCCCCGCCTCCACGACGAGGACGCGCGTCGAGCGGTCGGCGCTGAGGCGGTTCGCGAGCACGCAACCGGCGGAGCCCCCGCCGACGATCGCGAAGTCGTACGCGGGCGCGCTCACTCAGGAGACCCTATCGCGCCGAGCGCTGCGCGGGAACGGGGGCCTGAGGCGGACGCGAGGGCGCGCGCGAGTCCCCGTACCCGCGAGATCGTGGATCATGCGTCGGCCCGGACTCGATGCCCGACACGCGCCCGAACATCCTCTTCGTGATGGCCGACCAGCTGACGCCGAGCGGGCTGGGCGCGTACGGGAACGCGAGGGCGAGGACGCCGGCGCTCGACCGTCTCGCGGCCGACGGGGTCGTGTTCGAGCGCGCCTACTGCAACTCGCCGCTCTGCGCGCCCTCGCGGGCCTCGCTCATGACGGGGCTTCTGCCCTCGCGGCTCGGTACGTACGACAACGGGGCCGAGTTCTCGGCGTCGTTTCCCACGCTCGCCCACCGGCTGCGGGCGGCCGGCTACCTGACCGCTCTGGCGGGGAAGATGCACTTCGTCGGCCCTGACCAGCTGCACGGGTTCGAGGAGCGGCTGACCACGGACGTCTACCCGGCCGGTACGGACTGGATTCCCGACTGGAGCCGGCCCGTGGACGAGCAGCTGCCCTGGTACCACGACATGAGCAGCGTCCTCGGCGCCGGCGTGTGCGAGGCGACGCTGCAGCTCGACTACGACGAGGAGGTCGCCTTCCGCGCCGAGCGCAAGCTCTACGACCTCGCCCGCCGCGACGACGGGCGGCCGTTCTTCTTCCTCGTCTCCTTCACGCATCCCCACGATCCGTACGAGATCCCGAGGCGGTACTGGGACCTGCACGAGGACGTGCCGCCGCCGCGCGTCGGAAGCATCCCGCTCGCGGAGGCCGACGCGCACAGCCGGCGGATCCGCGCGATGTGCCGGACGGACGAGGCGGACGTCGGCGAGGACGACGTCCTCCGCGCGCGGAGGGCCTACGCCGGCGCGACGAGCTACGTGGACGAGAAGGTCGCGACGCTCCTGGGAGCCCTCGACGAGACGGGGCTGCGCGAGGGGACGGTCGTCCTCTTCTCCTCCGACCACGGGGACATGCTCGGGGAGCGGGGGCTCTGGTACAAGATGACCTTCTTCGAGGACTCGGCGCGCGTCCCGTTCGTCGTGCACGCGCCGGATCACTTCCCGCCTGCGCGCGTGCGCGAGGCCGTGTCGCTCGTCGACCTGGTTCCGACGCTCGTCGACCTCGCCGCCCCCGGGAAGCAGGTTCGAGGGCCCGACGCCCCGGACGGAGTCAGTCTTCTCCCGCTCCTCACGGGCGCCGTCTCCGAAGGCGAGCGCACCGTCGCGGCGGAGTACCTGGCGGAGGGCGCGTACTCGCCCTGCGTCATGCTCCGGCGCGGGGCGCTCAAGTACGTCCACTGCCCCGACGATCGGGAC
>JACVSB010000292.1 GCA_014534155.1 Thermoleophilia bacterium | reverse complement strand
GTGGCTGTCGCCCCCGGCCTCGAAGACCGCGAGCGCCTCCTCGAAGTGCCGGATCGCCTGCTCGCTCCGCGCCGCGCGCCACGCCATGGAGGCGGCACGCTCGAGGAGCCGCGCACCTGACGCATCGTCCCCCGCCAGCTCCGCCGCCTGCTCGAAGTAGCGCTGCGCCTCCGCGGCCGCGCCGAGCGACCCCGCACGCTCACCCGCGCGCTCGAGGTGCTCGCGCGCCCTGGCTCTGATCGCCTGCGCGTCCTCAGCGTCGGGGGCTGACCAGTACGCGTCGACGAGGTGCGAAGCGATCACCTCGACGACCTCGTCCTCCTCCGGACCCCACCCGGTCGAGAGGTACTCGGCAGCCGCCAAGTGCCGCGCCTTGCGCTCGGCGCGCGACAGCGTCTCGTAGGCGACGCGTTGCATCAACGCCTGGAGGAAGCCGTACTGGCCCCGCTCCGGTGAGCGAGGGTCGACCTGGAGGCCAAGCACTTCCTTGCGCACGAGCGAGCCTAGGAGTGGCTCGAGCTCGTCCTCGCTCGTCTGCGTCAGTATCGCGAGGCCGCGGCGCGTGAACGACTTGCCGAGCACGGACGCGCTCTCGAGCAGCCGCCGCTCTTCGGGCGGAAGGCCGTCGAGCCGCGCGGCGATCAGCGCGTGCAGGGTCTCGGGGACCTCCAGGGTTTCGACCGGGCCGGTCGGCCGGTACTCGTCCCCAGCCCGCTCCAGCAGTCCCCGGTCGAGGAGCATGCGGACGGTCTCGACCGCGTACAGGGGGATGCCGTCGGCGCGTTCACGGATGCGCGCGCGCAGCTCCTCCGGGAGACCCGGCGCGAGGCCGCACAGAAGCGCATCCATGGCCTCATCCGACAGCGGTTCGAGATATACGGAGGTGAAGTTGCGCTTTCCGGCACCCCAGCTGGCTCTCCGCGCGTCGAACTCGGGGCGAGCCAGCGTGAGCACGAACAGCGGGTGGTTCCGCGACCACTCGAGCAGGTACTCGACGAAGTCGAGCAGCCCGGAGTCGGCCCACTGCAGATCCTCGAAGACGAGCACGCATGGGCCCTGCTCGGCGAGCCGCTCGAAGAAGAGGCGCCACGCCGAGAAGAGATCTTCACGGTCGGGTGCGCTTCCCTCCTCCAGCGCGAGCAGGTGCGCGAGGCGTGGCTCGATCCACTCGCGCTCCTCGGCATCCGGAACGTACAGCTCCAGAGCCTCGCGGAGCTTCGCCCGTGCGACCTCCGCCGCCTCTTCCTCCGCGATCCCGGCACGCATGCGAAGCATCTCCGCGAGCGCCCAGTAGGCGACGCCCTCGCCGTAGGCCAGACAGCGGCCGCGATGCCACCAGACGACCTCGGCAAGGCCGTCGATGTACTTGAAGAACTCCCACGAGAGGCGCGACTTGCCGATCCCCGCGACGCCGATCACCGAGACGAGCCGGGCGCGCCCCTCCTCCGCCGTCGCATGGAAGAGGTCCTTCACCAGGCGGAACTCCCGCTCCCTGCCGACGAACGGCGTCTCGAGGCCCGCGGACTTGAGCGCACCGGCGCGACCGGCCGTCACCCGGCGTGCGCGCCACACGTGTACCGGCTCGGCCTTGCCCTTGAGCTCGTGCTCGCCGGCGTCCTCGTAGGCGATCGCGGCCTCGGTCGCCCGGCGGGTCGACTCACCCACGAGCACGTAACCCGGCTCGGCGATCGACTGGACTCGGGAGGCCGTGTTGACGAGGTCGCCGGCGACCATCCCCTCGCCGTCGACGCCAATGGTGACGGCGGCCTCGCCGGTCAGCACGCCCGCGCGCAGGCGGAGGCCGGTCGCGTCCACCTGCTCGCCGAGAGCGTGAACCGCCGCGACGAGGTCGAGGGCGGCGCGCACCGCCCGCTCGGCGTCGTCCTCCTGCGCGACGGGCGTGCCCCACACTGCCATGACCGCATCGCCGATGAACTTCTCGACCGTGCCGCCGTAGCGCTCGATGACCGTGCGCGCGGTGTCGAAGTACCGCGAGAGGAGCTCGCGTGTCTCCTCCGCGTC